>DVIX01000039.1 GCA_018710935.1 Candidatus Avirikenella pullistercoris
AGATGAGTTTGCCGATTTGATTATGACGGCAGGGCGGGAGATAGAAACGCCGATAGCCCGGTTGGCGCAGTTGGCACGTGCGGTGGGAATTCATTTGGTGATTGCCACCCAACGTCCTACTACCAATATCATAACAGGGGTCATTAAGGCTAATTTCCCGGCACGTATCGCTTTTCGGGTATCCAGTATGATCGACTCCCGTACGATATTAGACCAACCGGGAGCTAACCAGTTAATCGGGCGGGGAGATATGTTGATTTCTACCGGAAATGACATGACACGTGTCCAGTGCGCTTTTGTCGATACTCCTGAGGTGGAACGGATAACGGAATATATCGGAAAACAGCCCGGATACAGCGGGGCCTATGAGTTGCCCGAATATGTGCCGGAAGTTGCGGATAAAGGAATGGAGATATCGGGTAAAGAATTTCATCGGGACGGACTGTTCGATGAAGTGGCGCGTTATGTGGTTACCAACCAGCAGGGTTCAGCTTCTACCATTCAACGTAATTTCTCCATAGGGTTCAACCGGGCAGGGAGAATTATGGACCAGTTGGAAAGGGCGGGAATCGTAGGGCGCCAGGAAGGGAGTAAACCCCGGCAGGTATTGATCAGCGATATCGCTTCCTTAGAGGTGTTGTTGTATGATCTTGACCATGGAAAAGAATTTTGACCGATAAATTGAGTTATGATGATAAACCGTAAAATAATTTTTCTGCTAACGATATCTTTTTTGTGCCTGTTTTCTTCCGTTAAAGCACAGACCGATGCTAAGAGTAAAGCATTGATCGAACGTGCATCCGGAATTTTTCGGGAGAATCCGGCTTTTAAGGTTCTGTTTACGGCTTCTGTGGCAGGAGAATATGAAAATGTCCCGGGAACATTATTTGTATCGGGGCATAAATACCTTTTGTCTATCCCCGATAACGAAGTGATATACGACGGGGAAGTGCGTTATAACTACATAAAGAAAAACAACGAAGTGATTATCGAAATGCCGGATAATAACGACCGCAATTTGCTGAGCGATCCGGTAGCGCTTCTCAGTATAGCCGACAGAGAGACTGCCCGGTATGCGGGTGTCCGTACATTTAACGGGAAATCGATGGAAACGGTTGAATTGCCTGAATCCGGCATTACGTTGTATATAGACAACGGAAATTTGGCGGCCATAACCGTGGAAACCGAAGATACTTCTTTTATCTTTACGATTTTACAGGCGAAAGTATTGGCGGAAGTTTCTTCGGATATGTTTATTTTCGACAGTTCGAAATATCCGGGATGCGAAATTATAGATTTCCGATAGATTTAATTGATAATTATAGATATATCCGTTTAAAAAATACTATTATTTTTGATTTTGTAAAATTATTGTTAATTTTGCAAGCCCGTTTATATGGGATGTTGGATCAATTTTATTAAAGTATTAACTAAAAAACGTAGAAAAAGTGGACTCATTAAGTTACAAAACCATCTCTGAGAATGCTTCTACAGTAAAGAAAGAATGGATACTGATAGATGCAAACAATGCGGTGTTGGGACGTCTTGCTTCTCATGTTGCGAAAATTTTAAGAGGCAAGCACAAGCCTGGTTTCACTCCTCACGTTGATTGCGGTGACAATGTTATCATTATCAATGCTGAAAAAGTGAAATTGACAGGTAAAAAATTGACAAACAAGGTTTATGTACGTCACACAGGCTATCCGGGAGGACAACGCTTTGCGACACCGGCGGAATACATGGAACGTAAACCTGAATTTATTATTCAAAAAGCAGTAAAAGGCATGCTTCCGAAAAACAGTTTAGGAGCCTCTATTCTGAAAAACTTGAAGGTATATGCCGGTCCGGAACATCCGCATGCTGCTCAGACACCAAGAGAAATCAAATTAAACGAGATTAAGTAATTGTTATGGAAGTAGTAAACACAGTAGGACGTAGAAAATCAGCCGTTGCACGCGTGTATGTAAAAAGCGGCAGCGGTAACATCACAATCAATTCGCGCGACCTGCAAACATATTTCCCGTTGGAAATATTACAGTTCGTAGTGAAACAGCCGTTGTTTGTAACGGAAAATTCCGAAAATTTCGATATTACCATCAACCTTGTAGGCGGCGGTATTAAAGGACAGGCAGAAGCTGCTCGTCTGGGAATTTCCCGTGCATTATGCGAGATCAATCCGGAATATCGTGCCGTTCTTAAGAAAAACGGGTTCCTGACTCGTGATTCCCGTGAGGTTGAACGTAAGAAACCAGGTCAGCCGGGTGCTCGTGCTAAATTCCAATTCAGTAAACGTTAATATTTTTTATCTCGTCCTATTTTTAGCACAGACGAGGTTTCAAATAGAGAGGATTGCCCAGCACTACCGTCTTTATTGCCTCGCTGCGGAAAATTTCAGAGATCGTCTCACGCGCTACTCTGTAATTGACGAAGAGTTAAGATTAAAAAGTTAAAACAATGCCAAAAACAGATTTTAATCAGTTATTAGAAGCAGGTGTACATTTCGGTCACCTGAAAAGAAAATGGAATCCTAAAATGGCTCCTTATATTTTCATGGAGAAAAACGGGATTCATATCATCGACCTTCATAAAACAGCAGTAAAATTGGATGAATCCGCTGCTGCTTTGAAACAAATAGCTAAATCAGGCCG
>DVIX01000040.1 GCA_018710935.1 Candidatus Avirikenella pullistercoris
CCGTCGTCTATTAAAACGGAAGCTCCGACAGGAACCTCTTTTGCTATGTTTTTATCCGTAACATACAATGTTTCTCGGGTAGTCAAATCCGTAGCCTCCCCGCCTTTCACTTCAATCAAATCGCAGGCTTCGACAGGAATTCCACCTTTATCTTTTGTTTTAGTCGTCCGTATTTCAGGACCTTTGGTATCTATCAATATTGCTATTTTATCCGATACCTTCCTTATATTTTCCACTACCCGGGTTGCACTTTCCACAGAAACATGCGCAGAGTTGATACGTGCCACATTCATTCCCGCTTCATAAAGCTGCTGTATAAATTCAACTTCACAACGCTGGTCTGAAATAGTAGCGACGATTTTCGTTCTTCTTCTCATTTTTGCTTTATATATAATATTTTACCCTAATCCTGTTCAAGATGGCTTTATTTCAACAGCCCCAATACCCCCAAACGGTATGAATCCAATCCGAATCCCATAATCGAACCTTTGCATTTAGGCGCAATCAACGATACGTGCCGGAATACTTCCCGTGACAAAATACAGGAAATATGAACCTCGACCACCGGTACATCAATCGCCCCGATAGCATCCGCAATAGCTATGGAAGTATGCGTATACGCTCCTGCATTCAAAACCACTCCTTCATATTTCCCATCCGCCTGTTGAAGGGCATCTATAATCTCCCCCTCTATATTGGACTGAAAATAATCTATTTTATCGTCACAAAATTCCGTCCGTAAAGTTTGCAGATACTCCTCAAACCCCCGATTTCCATAAATAGCAGGCTCTCGTTTCCCCAATAAATTCAAATTAGGGCCATTAATAATCAATATATTCATAATTAATTCGGAACGATTCCGTTTTACCTTTTTTGAGATACAAAGATACTGAATTTTTATTTCTTTCTACAAAACCATATCTTTGTTAATACGATAAAATTAAAGATTTTATAACACACCGAACTAAATCAACCGTCATGCGACATAAAGGAGAACCAGATATTATCGCAAGCCTCGCATCCATGTATAAAGACATGGTTCCTTCCGGTTTTACAGGAATAGGCGATGACTGTGCCGTTCTCCCGTTCTCCGGGGAAGAATCGCTGGTCATTACGACCGATATGCTGACCGAAGATTCTCATTTTTTACGGAATAAAATATCCCCATTTCAACTGGGATATAAATCATTGGCTGTCAATTTAAGCGATGTCTGTTCTATGGGAGCTTCCCCCGTATGCACCTTTCTGTCGGTTGCCCTCGACCGAGATGCGGCAAACGGTTGGATAGACGACTTCAATGAAGGGTATTATAAACTTTCTTCCCGATACAATGTTCCTTTGTTAGGCGGCGATACGACCTGTTCTCCACGAGGAATTACCATTAATGTTACCGCCATAGGAAAAGTGAATAATAAACACCTGAAATTGCGTTCCTCCGCTCTGCCCGGTGATAAAATCGTAGTATGCGACACATTGGGAGACAGTGCAGCCGGCCTGAAGATTATCCGTTCCGGGAAAGAAAATCTCTCAGCCCCATACCGGATATTAACCGACAAACACCTTATGCCGGCTCCTTGCATAGAAAAAGGCATTTGGTTAGGAACAAGAACAGAAGTACATGCCATGATGGACATATCCGACGGTATCGCCAAAGATCTCCGGCAAATATTAGCCTGTTCAAACACCGGAGCCCGAATATACACACATCATCTTCCTTTATCTCCCGAACTCCAACAAGTTTGTCAGATAGAAAACTGGAATCCGACAGAACTCGCCTTATGCGGAGGCGAAGATTATTCCCTTCTTTTCACCGTTGCGGAGGCAAAATACGAAACTCTACAAAAGACATATTATCAAAAATTTCAAGAGCCATTATCCGTTATCGGAGAAATCACTGTACCCGGCAAAGGAATAGAATGGTACGATGAACAGGGAAAACAAAACCGAGATTATATGGGATTCACCCATTTTTCCTCTTTGTAAACATCTGCTTTTATTATTTTGATCTAATGATAAATGGAAATTAGAAAATTAGCTTTGACAACACGCAGCAATACCGCCTGAACGGCATAACACAGCCAAACATTACCCACTAAACCCTTGAAATGCATATGGAATGGTACAGTAAAACAAGTGTGTTTGTAAGCAAATTGCCCGAATGGTTTAAAGCGCATCCGCAATACTCCTACCAGTTGTTTGTAGCAGTGCTGGTATTGTTGCTTGTCGGCACAATCTGCAATTGGAAATGGACTTGGCGCCCCAACACTCATTGGGGATGGACATGGCTCGATGCAATGGGCGAACGGACATTCCGTTTTTGGAAAAGCGTCGTTTATATCGTGCTCATCATCTTTTTCGAGATACTGTTTTTCAAACTGTATTGACAATACCGATAAGATATTTTCCTCCATACTCCGGCCCCTTCGTACGGTGGCATTCTTTACATTAAATCAATAGAAATTAATATATTACCGAATGAGAAAAAGAGAAATCATATTATCAATCGCAGGTTCCGATTCCGGTGCCGGTGCCGGAATCCAAGCCGATATAAAAAGTGCCGCAGCCTGTGGAGGATATTGTGCTACAGCCATTACAGCCCTCACCTCCCAAAATACGGCCGGAGTCCAGGCTATCGATATTATTCCTGCAAAAACGGTAGAAACTCAGATAGATTCCGTTTTAACCGACCTATATGTTAAAGCCGTAAAAACAGGCATGCTTCCTTCTAAAGCGATTGTGGATATCGTTGCCCGAAAAATCGAAGAATACGATATTCCTTATCTCGTACTCGACCCCGTAATGGTATCTACGTCCGGACATACTTTAGTAGAACCAGACGTAGCCAATCATATCATCGCCCGTTTATTTCCCTTAACTACACTCGTAACCCCCAACATTCCCGAAGCGGAATTCATAAGCAGACATTCTATCCATTCTCCAAAAGATTTTAATAAAATAGCCGAAATTTTCAAAAACAAAGGATGTAAAGCCTTGTTATTAAAAGCCGGGCATCTGGATACCGGCACCTTAACCGACCACTTATACGATTTTCAAACCGACACGTTAACCCGCTATTCTTTCCCGAAACTCAATACTCCGAATACTCATGGAACAGGATGCTCCCTGTCATCCGCTATCGCCACCTATTTGACCGCAGGATTTCCCATTCCCGAGGCAGTAGCAAAAGCAGAAGAATTTCTGCATAAAGCTATCGAAAACGGGATAAATTACAAATATGGCAGCGGACATGGCCCCATAAACCATTTTTACAAACTAACCGAGTAAATAACCGGCTTATACATACATTCATATATATTCAGGGCGGATAATTTATCCGTCCTGAATTAACTTTTAAATATATCCTATAAAACCCGTATTTGTTCAACCGGTTGTTGTTTACTATTATCCAGCGGAAAAACCGTATATTCCGATTTTTCGAAATCGATAGCTTTCAAATCGATACTTCGAATCGTACTATTATACATCGTCCGGTAAAAAATAACTCCATTGGTTAAATCCGTCACTGAAGTCCATTGGGTAGCACTCGGAATATCGGCAGGAACTTCTCCTTTTTTAAACTCGATTCCGATGGGAATATCAAAGCTATTCAATATCTGGAATCCCTGATAAACCGTCTTCATCGCATCCGGCTGACGGGGTGCTGTTACCTGATAGAAAGCAGCACGCACAAAACGGGACGGAGGGGTAATATCGCCAGGAATCCCTAAAAATCCACTGCCTGCCCCGAACGAAGCAATCTCTACTCCTCCCAAAGAATGAGGCTGTACCGTACCGGGAAATAGATTGACATAATTATTCAGGTTAGTCATTTGCCATTCAAACCCCGGAGAATTAGCAAGTACTCCCAATTTATTTTCATAAAAATACAATTCTCCGTCTATAATTTCAAGTACGACCTGCGTACCGGATTTATCGGCAATACGCCAATGTACCGTCGAAGCACGAGAATCTACCGATACGATATGAACATCTTTCACTGCCGTTTTCACCTCTTCAACCGTAGCAAAATTCCCCAATATCCAGGATACGAACTGTAAATCAGATATACTCGAAGCAGCCTGTCCGGGAACGTAATCTTCATATTTTCCGTATCCGGGAAAATAAAACAAACCCGCAGACAATCCGGCTTCATTAATTCCTTCTGCAATAAAATCCTCCTGCTCGACAGAAAATCCCACATACCCGTATTGTGACGTAAATCTCATTCCTTTTCGCGTCCCGTCCGTCACATACGATTGTTGTACATACCCTCTGGGAACAATAACATATTGACTATTCAAATCCCCGCTCCCCCATTCAATCGTCCGTGCCAACACATAAGTCCCGTCTTTTGCAACCAATGTAATACCGGTACAAGCCTGTACTTCCCAAGGGAAAAACACCAGGACCAGAAATGCCGTCAAAACCGACAAAAACAAACTTTTCCTTGTATATATCCATTTATTCAATTCTTTAAAATTCATAATCAAATTTTTATTTTATTCATAATATATTATTCTGACTTTATATTAAATACAGACCTTCCTTATTTACTAATTACTTCATTTTTAATGCCAGAATATAGGTTTAGATTAAAAGTTTCGCACAGACTTACCAGACTTTCTTTCCTAAACGCTCATCACGTTGCTTTGTCCTTACATAATATAGCTGTAAAAATTGTTACTCTTAACTATTCTATCTTTCGCTTTATCATCTTTCAGTTTTTATATCTACTTTTGCAGAAAGGATTTTTTATGTCGCAAAAAGAAAAAAAGAAAATTAAACTATTCTCCAACCTGCAATTAATCGTAGGAGCTACCGTCATTTTTTCCATACTGATTCTTTTCCTCGATAACAGCAATATTCAATACAAACGGGAATTACAACAACATTTAATCGAAATTACCAGACAACGGGACAGCCTACAAGAACAAATAGCCCGTGACAGCCTTATCATCAACAAGATAAAAAACGACGATGCTTTTCTTGAACGTTATGCACGTGAACATTTCTACATGAAAATTCCCGGCGAAGACGTTTATATTTTTGAATAATAAATCCGAACTTCAATCCGGATAAATCAAAAAACAATACCCATATAAAAAAGAAAGAGAATAAACCGTTTGAATTTATCCCCTTTCTCTTCTGACATCTTTATTCCCTTAACTCTTCACTCGATAGGTTGTTCTATTTGTCCATTTTGAAAAGCACTGTGTAACATTTCGTCAATTTGCGCCAATTCAGTATCTTCACGCACCACATGCTTTTGGAACAGAGTTTCATCATCGAGGGAGCTATCGATGTCTGTGTTAGAGTAGTAATCATCCATAGGCATCCTATTTATAAATTAGAAACATTAGTAAAACGGCATATTTTTACTTTTATTACGGCATTCCAATAATATTTTTCTCTCCTCTATTTTAAACTCTTTTATATTCAATACTATTTCCCCTTTATTTTTCCGGCATACTTCCTAAGTTCGTTTCACACCGCCCATTTTTCCATACCTGATTTTCAAACCATCCAAGTAAACAGTCCTCAAAAACCGGATATGAAAAAGCAGGAAGAAAATTTATTTCTTCCTGCTTTTTCATACTTCAAGCCGACTATCAATCGATTATTTCTATTTTAACAATTTCATCCCCTTGCCGGATTTTATCGATTACGTCCAAACCTTCATACACTTTTCCAAAACAAGTATGCACCCTATCCAGATGTGCCGTATTTTCCCGGTTATGACAAATAAAAAACTGAGAACCTCCGGTATCTTTCCCCGCATGAGCCATAGAGAGCACCCCCCTGTCATGATATTGGTTTCCACCGCTCGTTTCGCATTTTATCGTATATCCGGGACCTCCATTACCGATTCCGTTAGGGCAACCTCCCTGTATCACGAAATTGGGGATTACACGATGAAAAATAAGCCCATCATAAAATCCGGATTTAGCTAATTTACAAAAATTCGCCACGGTATTCGGAGCATCTTTTTCGTAAAATTTAACCTTCATATTCCCTTTCTCGGTATAAATAATCGCTTCCATAAATTTTTCCTTTTATATTAATAATCTAAGGCATAAAGATAGAAAAAAACTAAAAACCACAATTCATATCTCATCAAAACTACCGCATAATAACGGTATACGCACTATCTTTCTATCTCACTCCCCAATCCGGAGCATTTTTATCATACCATATTCGTTGGTTTTCCAATACCGACGGAACATTCGTATTCATCGTAAATCCCTGTTCATTGTATGCATTGACCTTGTTGTTATAATTAATATCGGATTTAGCCGGTTCATTAATCACAAATCTGCGGGGAATCGAAAACGAATAGGACGAGAACGGCTCTCTTGCCCATAAATGACTATTGGTTGCAGGTACTCCGCTCCGGCGCGCCGTAACATAAATTTCGGTAGGTGTTAACAAACGATCCAGAATCAGATTGATATAAACTTTTTCCAAATCTTCCTGAACATTCCCCGTCAAGGTATAATCCGGCCGGGCCAGCAAATCAGAAATTTCATCCGGCAATAAACGGATCGCTTTTCCATATTGTTTATCATAAGGTTCATTATAATAGGGAATATTCAAATCACGAGCTACCCTGTCCATCGATTCGACAGAAAGTGCCACACCGTTTTTAAACCAGGTTGCTGCATCCTGCGGGATATTGGCTCCCAACAATTTAAACTCCGCCAAATAGAATTGTGTTTCCGCAGCAGAAACCAATACCTCGCGATAAGCATAACTTCCATTAGGACGATACTGGTCTGAAATCTCCGATACTCCCGGATAGGTAATTGTCTGATTGGGCTGCACCATACTTTTATTAAAGAAAGAAACAGGACGTAAAGTACGTTTCGATTCTCCCACGGTCAGCTGGAACTTAGACTCCTCGAAATATTTATTATTTATTTCCGTGGACAGTTCTCCGCTAATGGTTACCGGTGCTCCGTGATAACGTACCCAAGGTTCTCCGTCTCCCTGCCATCCTTTAAACACCGATTTCCCGTTCTCCTGAACAATAACGGCATCCTGCAAAATATAATCGGGAATTTCAACCCCTTGGTCTAAATATCCCTGAACGACCATACTGTTAAAATCATTTTTGGAAAATGCAAACCGCAAACGAGGATCTTTATTTTTACGCAAAAAATCCACTAAATTCTTAGCAGCTACCCCATGCCATATTCCTTCTCCAAAATTATAGAACTGTTCGCCTCCATACCAATAGAAATCATCGTCAATAGAACTCATCAAACGCCCGTCTGCAGCTACTTCCTCCGCAATACGGACAGCATTCTGAGGATCTGCCTGATACAACCTGACCGCAATTTTTAACCGCAACGTATTGGCAAGTTTAATCCATTTGGAAATATCGCCGCCATATATAAGATCTTGCCGTTCTCCCAGATCGACTTGTGTAATCGGTTTGCCATCAACCGTTACCGGTTCGGAAAGTATTCGGATATTCTCTTTCAACTCATTGTCCCATGTCGCCAAAAGGTCTTGCTGCGTATCGAAAACAGGCGCCAACAGAGGAGGATCAGTATAAAAAGCCTGCAAAGCCTCTTTATAAGGCATGGCTCCCTGAACATCGGTAACTTTCAATCCGCAATAAATATGTACAAAATAGGTCAAAGCCCGGATATACCGATAACTCGCCGCACTTGCTCCTGCCTGTTGGTCAATCAGATGACGGATTCGTACCAAAGGCTCTCCTACAATATTATAGAAAATACTGTACCGGGAACCGGTGGACCCCATTTGATTCATCGTCGAAGAATTGGCACTTCCGTTATTTCCCACCGTTATCTGCATCCACGGCAGAATATATTGCGAATTATCGTAAAACCACTCTCCATACGCATACGATTCCAGATTATAAAGTGCATTCGTAAACAAATATTTTATATCAGGAGTTTCCACCACCGTAGGGTCTATGTTGATATCTGCCATTTTTTCCCTGCTGCACGCAGTAAACAAAAACGAAACGGATAGTAAAATATAGATGACTTTTTTCATATTTCAACAAATTAAATAGAAACCGACCTATAAATTGAATTTTATGGTAAACGCATAAGTTGCGGTATAAGGAGCGAAATTTTGCTCAAAGAAAGAACCGGCGCTGGTATTCCCGCTAAAACTTTCCGGATTAATACGATTAGGAAGAGAATTATACAAATAGCAAAGATTATGAGCATCCAAAGACAACCGCAGATTGGATAATTTCAATTTATGAGCGATACGTTCTGGGAAAGTATAGCCGATAGAAACATTCCTTAATGCTATGTATTTTATTTCATTGAACCAATTATCGGTAACCACCCCCGTACTGAAATCTCCTATTCGCGCCTGATAAAAAGAGACATGAGTCGGTTCCACATAACCGTTTTCATATGCTTCTTTGTAGGTCATTCCTCCTACATCGACCATATTCCCTTCCGGAGTACGAACCCTCGTTCCTTGCTGGAAAACCCCGTCAGGAATAATTCCGTCATGAAATGTACCATACCCCTTTTCAGCATATTTAGAACGGTATGTTATTCCCCCGTACTTCTCGTCACGACCAACCAAAGAGCGATCTAAAAAGCCGTATGCCGTTCCGTATTTACTGGAAACAGAAGCCATATAACCGCCAAAACGCATATCTATTAAAAAATTGATATCCACATTCTTAATCTTAAAACTATTATAGATACTTCCTTCAAATTTTGGAGAAATAGTGCCGACTTTCTGTATTTCGTTACTACGCAACGGATAAGCTCCTAAATTACCATCATCCCAGGTCAGTACCTGTTTCCCGTTACGAGGATCATCCACGATATTTCCTTGTGCATCTTTAGCCCAAAATTCCAATGGTTTGCTATCGGAAAGCAATACCCCATACTCTCCTCCGATATAAGCTACGGAACCTATACGGAGATTCCCACCGGACGGACTTCCTTCCAGACTCTTATATTCTCCCACGTCAGGATGTAAAGAAATGATTTTATTACGATTTCGGGTATAAATAAAATTTAAATCCCACCTAAAATTCTTTTTTCGTATAGGAGTCGTATTCAATGCCAATTCAATCCCTTTATTCTGAATATTCCCTGCATTGATCAACTGACTGGTAGCACCCGACTCTTCAGGAGCCGGAATCTCGACAATCTGGTCCTTCGTATTTTCTTTGTACCAGGTAAAATCCACCCCTATACGGTTATTAAACAAACGTAAATCAATACCGAACTCCACTGAATTTTTACGTTCCGGTTTCAGGTTCGGATCTATCAACTGTCGGGTATAATTATTAATATAACTCATACCACTACCAAGTTGTATCGAAGACAAAGTATATCCCTTATTTATTTTGTACGGATCCGTATCGTTCCCCACCTGTGCCCAAGAAGCACGCAGTTTTGCAAAAGTAATCCAATGCGGCAATGTTAATGTCTGATTAACAATCCAGGAAGCACTTACAGAAGGATAAAAATAAGAATCATCTCCTTTCCCCGTTGAATATAATAAAGCTGTCGACCAGTCATTACGTCCCGTCACATCGAGGAATAACTGTTCCCTCCAACTCATACTGGCAAGAAAATAAACCGAATAAATATTTTTCGCATCATTTACAAGTGCACTGTATCCGGGCGTATTCATACTATTACTTATGAAGAACTGTCCAGGGACAATCAATCCGCCCGATGTCCACTGATGTACACTCGTATTTCGGGTAGAATACCACTCTCCTCCGACAATCAAACCTGTAGTAAAATCCCCGAACGCCTTATTGATATTCAAACTCGCCTTGGCCGTTTTTTGTACCTTCTCATCCAAATCCAGTTCATAGCTCCCTCCTTCATTACGGTACCCTTCTCCCCATTGTCTGAAATCGGTTTTGGTAACATAATAATTCATATTCACTTCACCGGTAATAGTCAGCCAATCCAACGGAGCAATCGTCAACTTGACAATTGGGATAATCATCGTTTCTTTTTTCTGTTTATCGTTTTTATTCAGCTGAAACCAGAGATTCATTCCCGGAACCGTTCCATAATGATCGCCGAAATCGGTACTCGGCACACCGCCATGTTCCGTTCTCCATTTATCCTTATAGTAATTTACATCATAAGCCCGTCCATAAGTTCCATTCCAGAAATAACTACCTAAATGATGCGGCGGATTTTTACTGGTACTTTGGGTAAAATTAACGGATGCATCGATAGTTACCGCATTGCTGATTCTATACATCCCTTTAAACAACAAAGAATTACGTTCAAACGTATTTCCCGGGAACGTTCCTTTCCGATAATTATATGAATCGGAAAGATAAAAGTTCAATTTTTCCGTACCTCCCTGTATTGTTATGTTGGTATTGGTATTCACCCCTACATCATAAGCCTGTTTCATATTGTTTTTGGAGGCTTTGTATCGGGTCATTTCTCCGTCATAACCGATAATCTCCCTGCCGTCGAATCGAGGTCCCCAGCCCAAAGAAGAACTCGACCTCAACGAAGGGATTCCGTTTTCATAATAAAACTGATTGGTATCAAAACGGTAATAGCCGCCAGTAACAGGATCTGCAGCACCGTAACTGATATTCCCCGCATAAGTTCCCGTACCGTATTCATTTTGAAATTTAGGAGTAGCGTATACCCAATCGATTCCCGTAGTCTGAGTTACCGATATTCCGAATCCAGTGCCTCCATTCCCCGATTTCGTAGTGATTACAACTGCACCGTTGATCCCGCGAGAACCATACAAAGCGGTTGCCGCCGCCCCTTTCAATATAGAAACGGATTCAAAATCATCTGCATTTAGATTTTTTAACTGATTTCCATAATCGTTTGTAGAATAATCGCTGTACTCCCCGCTGGAAAAAGCTTCATTCTCTAAAATTACACCATCTACTACAAAAATAGGTTGATTATTTCCCGACAAAGTAGAAATACCTCGTATCTGAATTTTAGAACCACCGAAAACACCACCGTCTGAACCAGAAATACTCAATCCAGGAGCCTTACCTTGAAGCGCAGCGACAGGGCTTACCGTATTGGCCGAAGCTACTTCGGTCCCCTCGACTTCCGTAACGGCATATCCCAACGCTTTCTGTTCCCGTTTTATTCCTAAAGCAGTTACAACAACCTCCTCTACTTCCAAAGCATCAGCTTCAAGAACAATATTATAGAATAGCTGCCCGGATATTACAGTCACATATTTCGTTTTAAAACCGAGGTACATCACCTCCAATTCATCACCGGGAGCTGCATTAAGGGTAAACTCTCCTTCTATACCCGTTGTAGTTCCCAAATTCGTCCCATTCAGAACGACCATAGCCCCGATTAAAGGTTGCCCTGCTGTATCGGTAACAATCCCCTCTATCGTTTCTTTCTGAAGTTCCATTACGGCTGCCGATGTTTTTCCCAGCAAAAGAAACAGGCAGACCCCTAAAAAAAGAACCAATCGCATATTATTCTTCATGTCAAATAAATTTACATCAAATTATACGCAGTTTTGCCCACCTAAAATACAAGAGACATACCACGTTACGTTATTCTATGACAATCAAATACATACGACATTTATCCCTAAAAAATCATTCTACAGAATTGTGGAATTTATGTAGAAAAAATCCACAATCCCCAGCTTTTACAAAACCTTACTCTATAAATAAACGGAGAAACAGTTTGTAAACACAAACCATTTCTCCGTTATCCGATTTTATCCGGCTAAAAAACCGGTATCTATCGCTACTTAAACAATTCCTTGTTCTACCATTGCGCGAGCTACTTTCATAAACCCGGCAATATTAGCTCCTTTCATATAATTGATGTACCCATCAGGCTCTGTCCCGTACTCAACACAAGCATCGTGAATAGACATCATAATCTGATGCAATTTCGCATCTACTTCTTCACGAGTCCAATTCAGTTTCATGGAATTTTGAGTCATTTCCAGGCCGGAAGTAGCTACACCGCCGGCATTTACCGCTTTACCCGGCCCGTACATCACTCTGGCCGCAATAAATGCATCGATTGCTTCCGGAGTACATCCCATGTTGGAAACTTCAGCGACACAAATTGTTCCGTTATTCAATAAATGTTTGGCATCTTCACCTCCTAATTCATTCTGAGTAGCACAAGGCATCGCTATATCGACCTTTACTTCCCAAGGACGTTTACCTGCAACGAATTTCGCTCCTTTGAACTTTTCAGCATACGGCGCTACCACATCATTATTGGAAGCACGTAATTCCAACATATATGCGATTTTTTCGGCATTCAAACCTTCTTCATCGTAAATATATCCGTCAGGTCCGGAAATCGTAACCACTTTTGCTCCGAATTCGGTAGCTTTCAAAGCAGCCCCCCAAGCTACATTGCCGAAACCGGAAATCGCAATGCGTTTTCCTTTCAATTCGATATTCTTATCGGCAAGCATTTTCTTAACAAAATAAACTGCACCGAAACCAGTTGCTTCAGGACGAATCAAAGAACCTCCGTAAGTCATGCCTTTACCAGTCAAGACACCGGTATTCTCTCTTGCCAATTTACGGTACATTCCGTAAAGGTAACCTATCTCACGGGCACCTACCCCGATATCCCCTGCAGGAACATCGGTTTGCGGGCCTATATGACGCCACAACTCTACCATAAATGCCTGGCAGAAACGCATTACTTCCGCATCGGATTTTCCTTTCGGATTGAAATCGGAACCACCTTTACCCCCTCCCATAGGAAGAGTCGTCAAGGCATTTTTAAATGTCTGTTCGAAACCGAGGAATTTCAAAATACTTAGATTCACACTCGGGTGAAAACGCAAACCTCCTTTATACGGGCCTATCGCATTGTTAAACTGAATACGGTATCCGGTGTTTACTTGTACTTCACCTTTGTCATCAACCCACGTAACTTTAAAAGTAAAAATACGGTCAGGTTCTACAATACGTTCTGCTATTTTGTTTGCTTCAAATTCAGGATGCTGGTTATACACCTCTTCAATTGAAAGCAATACCTCGTGAACTGCTTGAAGATACTCACTTTCATTCGGATGTTTTCTCTCCAGTTCACTCATAAATTTTGCTACATTCATAATTTTCTATTTAATGGGTTCAACTACTCTTAATAAAGAAAAGCGAATAATCTATATTAAAGCAATATCCATAACTTTAATATTCAAAGATAGGTAAAATTACAATACAATATCTTTATTCCGCCGCTTTTTTATCACTTCAATTCAAAACGGCACAAAAGAATTCTTACGCAATAAAATACCGATTTTTTCAGGCATATTCGAATATACACCTCCGAACCTTCTCCCTCATTCTTTTCCTTAATACATCCTTTTTAAAAAACGCCCCGTCCTTACCAATTTATTTCATCCGTTCTTTTTCCTCTTCGTTTTTTTCTGAAAAAAATTTCTTAATTATTTCAGATCTCGCAGGCCCTACAACCTGGGACAACTCTTCTGAAGAGGCTTTTTTTATCCCGGCAACGCTCTTAAAACGGCGAAGCAATTTTTCCGTAGATTTCGGCCCTAAAGAAGGAATGGATAGAAGCTCGCTTTTAATAAACCCTAAAGAGCGTTTATGGCGGTGGAAAGTTATTCCGAAACGATGCGCCTCGTCGCGAATATGCATCAACACCTTCAAGGTTTCGGAACTTTTATCCAAATACAAAGGAGTACTGTCTCCCGGATAGAATACCTCTTCAAGCCTTTTTGCAAGACCAATAATCGATATTTTATCCTGCAAATGCAATTTTTCAAGAACTTCATAGGCCGAACTTAATTGTCCTTTGCCTCCGTCCACTACTATCAAATCGGGAAGCTGCGCTTTCTCTTCCAATAAACGAGTATAACGCCGGGTAAGCGTTTCTTGCATGGAGGCAAAATCATCTATGCCTACAACCGTTTTAATATTAAAATGACGATACTCTTTTTTAGACGGTTTCCCATTCCGAAATACGACACAGGAAGACACCGGATAATTCCCTTGTATATTGGAGTTATCGAAACATTCGATATAACGAGGTTCTACCGGCAAATGCAGATCTTTCTGCATTCGTTCCATTATCCTGTCTACATGGCGTTCCGGATTAACCTTTTCTAATTGTTTGAGCTTTTCCAAACGGAATATTTTACAATTCCGTTCACTCAAAGACAACAATTTCAATTTATCTCCCCTCACCGGAACGATAAAACGGACATTCCCGAAAACGGCATCCGGCAAAAAAGGGACTATTATTTCGTGAGAAAGGGGACGTTGCAATTTGTCCATAATACGAGATATGGCAAATGTCAGCACCTGCTGCGGAGACTCCTCTATCCCGAGTTTCATTTCAATCGTATATGAATTTATCACCGCTCCTTTAGCCACATGCATATAATTGCAATAAGCCAAAGCTCCGTCCGTTATCAGATAAAAAACATCCAAATCGGCATATTGCGGAGAAACGATTACCGACCTGCTTTGATAATTCTCGAGCATGGCTAAACGTTCTTTTATCTGTTGCGCCTCTTCATACCGCAAATTCTCCGCAGCAAAGGACATTTCCCCTTTTAAATACTCCTCCGCTTCTTTCAGATTGCCCCGTAATATCGAAGACGCCGCTTCCACAGCTTTACAATATTCCTCTTTGGTTTGGTAACCTACACAAGGAGCTTTACAATTCCCGATATGATATTCCAAACAGAGATCGAATTTTCCGTCTTTCACCGTTTTTTCCGTCAAACGAAGTTGGCATGTCCTCAACCGATATAATTTACGAACTAAATCCAATATGTTTTTTTGCATCATCACAGAGGCATACGGGCCAAAATAATGAGAACCGTCCCGCACCAACTGCCGGGTTTGCAGCACACGGGGATACTCCTCATTTTTCACGACAATCCAGGGGAATGTCTTATCGTCTTTAAGCAAAATATTATATTTAGGCTGGAGAGATTTTATCATGTTATTCTCCAACAACAAGGCGTCTGCTTCCGTAGGAACTACCGTATGCACGATATTACGGATATTCCGCACCAACATCATTGTTTTACGGTTCTCGCCGGCACGGGCAAGAAAATAGGAAGAAACCCTCTTCTTCAGATTTTTAGCCTTACCTACATAAATCACAACCCCCTGTTCATCCAAAAAGCGGTAAACTCCCGGCTCATCCGGCAATAAAGATACCTGTTCTTTCAAACGAGCTGTTATATCGTCTTTTTTTGACACGCAACTACTTTATTTACCAATAAATCAAATTACACAAAATTAGCAAAAATATTACATTCTGTATACCATAGTTGAAGCGTAACTCCCAAACGGATAAAATCCGATTTTCAGTATGTACTATTCTATTCCGAATCGAACAAATACACAAAAACGCCGGTTTCTGATTTTAGAAACCGGCGTTTTATCACATCCTCAACATTATCTTAATAAATAGAATAACTAAGGCTATAAACTGTTTTCTGGGGCTGTTCCACTCCATTTACAAAATAAGATACCGTAACTTCCGTTACCCGTCTCTGCGAATCAAACTGGTAATCGAACCTATACTCATCACCATTATTCATACTTATCGAAGACAATAAATTAGTACTCCGTTTGCCATGATATCCGGATAGAGCCATCACATCTTCTGAAATCAATTCATTAATATCGATAATCGCTTTGTCGTTCAGTTCAGTTCCGTACGTATAACTACAGATATTCATTCCGTCATATTCGGCTTCTACTTTATTATTATCGCCATTCCATCTATAAATCGTCTGCACCTCTCCTGCTACCCCCACTTGTTGCAAATAAGAATCCTTATATAAATAATTTATCATTACCGGTTCCTCCACAACACCTTCCTCCGGATAATCATAAATCGTATTTTCCCTCATTACATATCCGGATTCATTGTTTACCCTGCACTCTTTAAATACATTCATTTTCACCATAGGATCCAAAGAACCGTCAAATACACGTTGGTCTACATTCATATTTCCGTAAAAAGAGGTTATCTCTTCCGGAACAATAGTATTTCCGTCTATTTCATTTTCGTATATATACATTTTTTCAATCCCGGCAACTCTGTTTCCGTCATAATGAATATCCCACCGACGAACATCCTTTGTCGTTCCATTCGATTCACTTACAGCAATCGTCACTCTATCAATCATTTCACTATACTGAACAGGGGCTTCCATTACAGGATAAGAACCATCTTCCCGCTCAGGCTTCTGAACTACATGAATTTGCTCCCCTCCGGTATTATCGGATAATACCGCATGAAACTCACGAGGACTCCCGGTCGTATTTTCATCAAGATAAATAGTGATTACCGACGATCCTCCCATCTCCGAATACAACGGATCGACAGTAAACCAATCTTCATCCGACTCTAAATTCACATACCATGAACCATTCGCCCTAAATTCTATCCGGTATGCCTGAGCATCAGCCGATAGGACAGGAGTCAATAACGTTTTATCCACTTCCATCCCTGAACTCGGAAAGCCCCCTTCCCCGTCATTTCCTCCGTTTCCTCCATTTCCTCCGCCATCTCCACCATAATCGTTTATTATGTTCGTATAACATCCTGTCATGCAAAGCATCGACAAAAACAACAATATCTTTTTCATTTTCTCATCTGCATTTAATCGTTAAAACCTGAATGTTACATAAACCCGCATTCCGGAAAACTTAGACTTTTCGTTTCCCATGCTTTTCTGTTCATCACCGCTTTCATATCCGAACTCCTCTTCCAATTCTTCCAAAAAACCGGCTGTTTTATATTTACAACTTCCGAAACGAGCTTCAACACCCACCCCGATCATCTTATAATAAACCGTTCCTCCACCTACAAAATACGAAGAAAAAGCGCCATGGAAAGAATCGCTGTCATATAAACCGGAAAAGCCCGGAGCATACCGGAAATAAGCATTGACATTCAGATTTTTAATAGGAGATACCGTAATGGAGGGTCCTACTTGCATAGCTACTTCTACCTGATAAAAATTAGTCGTTTCCGTTTCCTCTTCATATCCGCCATATCCGAAACTATAATCACTGCCCCCATATTCATACTGCAATTTATAATTCGTAAAATTTATATCGATCCACGTAGCGTCAATCCCAAAACGAATCATTCTTGCCAAAGGTTTCTTGTGTAAAAAATAAGTACGTCCCCGGCTGATAGATACCCCATAATTACTCTTAAGTTTCTGGTCGAACCCATAATAAGAAGGTGTCGTAAATTTCTGATTTACAAAACCAATATTAAAATATTTTTTACGAGGAGTTTCTGAAACAGGTTTTTCGACTGCCGGTTCCGAAGCGAGTGCCGGAATCTCCTCCTGGGCTGACACATAAAATGCCGCACAAAAAATAAAAATTCCACTAAGTAAAATTTTTCTCATACCTTCATTTATTTAAGTTTAATAATCTACCGGATCAAAAGGACTAAAACGGGCTAAATATACTAATTAATAGGTAAAATATACCATTAATTAAACTTTTATTATCCATAACAAATATACAAATAAAGGGGAAGGGAAATATCTTTTATCCCTATGTTTTCTTTGAATATTAATTCCCGGATTAAAAAATCCGGGAATTATCCGCACAGCCAGAA
The DNA here is from genome assembly GCA_018710935.1 of Candidatus Avirikenella pullistercoris. Classification (GTDB taxonomy): domain Bacteria; phylum Bacteroidota; class Bacteroidia; order Bacteroidales; family Rikenellaceae; genus Avirikenella; species Avirikenella pullistercoris. The sequence continues at coordinate 17,598 of DVIX01000040.1, forward strand.
TCATCTAACGTATTACAATGCCCTGTACTGCTGCAATAACTTATCGGCAATAAGGTAATTTTTTCTGAATAGTTCGATCTGCCGGGAATAACGAGTTCTGATGTTTTTCTCACTCGCTTCCAATATTCCGATTGCGTTATTAAGTAAAAGCCCGGCATAGCGTAACCGCACAATACGCTCAACGAAAGGAAATTGCTCTATCTGTTCCAATATAAAAAGAGCATAACGACCCTGCTCGATCGCTTTCTGTTCGTCAGAAACCATCCTTTTTATAATTCGTTCATAAACACGACAACTTTCTTCAAGGGAATACCCGAAAATCCGAACGGACTCACCGGTAACTGAAGCGACGAGTTCGCAACAATAATTTTTTTCAATTTTACTCATAATCATTCTGAATTAAAGATTAAACATGTATAAAATCAATCTGGAGAATAATTTCTCCAAGTAGTCAAACAGCAATATATCAAAGAGCGCAAGGCACACCACACCCATCCAAGGCATTTACACCTCTGCAAATTGCTGTTTTTCAATGTTTAATCTTCTGAAAAAAGTAATTCAGAAAAATCATGCGTAGTTAAAGAACATTTTTATCTCATTATTAAAAGCCAACAAAAATACCTCCATAGTGGAAATTCACCCGGAAGATATTTATTACCCGACTTATATTTGTGATTTTTATACTACAAAGATAAAAATATCTGGCCAATCATCCAAATATAAAAACAAGCCAGGAAATTCTTCATCGCATTTCCTGGCTTTTACACATACATTCCGGTCCTCGAACCTATTTTATCCTTAGCTGCTGCCCGATACGAAGAACCGACTTCGAGTTGATACCGTTCAATTTACAAATCGCAGAAACAGTTGTCTTATACCGAAGCGCCAAAGCATATAACGTATCTCCTTTCACTATTTTATGATATACAGCCTCTACCTTATTCTCTTTCTTTGCCGTTTCGGCAGCAGCTGCAGCAACCGCTTTTATTTTTTCCGAAACATTTATCTTATCATCCGCCGGAATATTATCCGTCAATCGATTGTCCGCATATATGGTCCCTCCTTTCCGGTTATACACATATAAATATCTATCCTGCAATTTCCGGTTATATACGTCAATCAATAATTTCGGATCGAAATACTGTCCTTTCACCCGTACTTCGAAATGCAAATGTTCGGTTGTAGCCCGACCTGTCCGCCCGGCTTTGGCAATAACATCTCCCGCCCGCACCACATCATTCGGTTTCACTAAATTCTTACTGTTGTGGGCATAAACGGTTTCCAATCCATTGTAATGGCGAATCACAATCACGTTTCCGTAACTGCTGTACAATTTAGACATCCTTACCACTCCATCGAAAGCAGCATAGATATTATCGCCGTAAGCAGCCTTTATATCGACCCCCGTATGCATACTCCTTCCTCTCATTCCGTAATCGGAAATCAATTTCCCGTCACACGGATAATAAAAATCCCGTTGCATATCTCCCAGATTATAGACCAAGCAATCTTCCTCTCCGAAAGGATCATAATAAGATATTTTCACATGTTGTGTTTCGATATCGGAGAAACGACCTATATCAATTACCGGCGCCGAAGAGTTATTCCTCGACAACCGGTCATATTCACCGTTATTCTCAGCATCTGCAACAATTTCCCTCCACGATCTGGAAGACTTATCGCCCTGCCGGCTACCCGATATTTCATGCGAAGAAAGATTCTCCTTTTTTCCCGGCTGAACGACAGATACCTCCTCGGTATTCCGGCTTTTACGAATGCCGGTTTGTCGTGAACAGCCCGCAAACAGGACTATCCCTGCTAATAGAAATATTCCTTGCCTATAATATCTCCCGTTCATTACGGACACTTATCCCTTATTTAACGTTTCCAGCAGCTACCACATCCATTAAATATCGTTCGCAATCCAAAGCAGCGATAGCACCGGAACCGGCCGCCACGATAGCCTGACGGTAATGAGGGTCTCTTACGTCACCCGCAGCAAAAATACCCGGTACGTTGGTTTTGGAAGTGCCTCCTTCCGTAACGATATACCCTTGCTCATCCAATTGCAAATACTCTTTAAAAAGTTTCGTATTCGGCGTATGCCCGATAGCCAGGAAAAAACCGTCGATAGCTATTTCCCGTTCCACCCCGTCATTACCGATAAGCAAAGCTCCCGTCACTCCGTTTTCATCTCCCAACACCTCTTTTGTATTGTGTTCGAATATTACTTCGATATTCGGCGTATTCAATACCCGTTGCTGCATCGCTTTGGATGCCCTCAAATAATTTTTACGGACAATCAGATACACTTTTTTACAAATAGATGCCAGATAAGAAGCTTCTTCACAAGCAGTATCGCCGCCTCCTACTACCGCCACATCTTTCTTTCGGTAGAAAAAGCCGTCGCAGGTAGCACAAGCCGATACCCCCATACCTCTGTATCGGGACTCCGATTCGAGCCCTAAATAACGGGCAGTCGCACCGGTAGCAACAATTACGGCATCGGCTTCTATTTCATGCGTATCGTCTATAACCACCTTAAACGGACGAATAGCGAAATCCACTTTCGTAACGATTCCGAAACGGATATCCGTACCGAACCGTTCTGCCTGTTTACGCAGATCTTCCATCATCACGGACCCCGTAATCCCTTCCGGATACCCCGGAAAATTTTCTACTTCCGTAGTAGTAGTCAGTTGCCCTCCCGGTTCAATTCCCTGATACAAAACCGGCGACAAATTCGCCCTTGCTGCATAAATAGCTGCCGTATAACCTGCCGGACCGCTTCCTATAATCAAACATCTAACTTTTTCAGTTGCCATATTTTCCCGTTTTTATAATTATAAAACACCGCATATTCGATAAATCCTCTTTTATATGAAAACGCCCTATTCAGACGATATTATCATAACCGGCGGTAATTTTTCTTTTTACAAAAGTAGGAAAAAATAATGAATATTCTTATTCCGGGAATTTGAATTGCCGGCAAAAAGGATTAAATTTGTCAATTAAGAGCAAAAAGATGGAAAAGAAATTACAAAATTCCGGTAACGATTGTCCAGGCAATACCTGTCCAAAAAATCCGGTAATTCGGCTTACGAAAGAATTCTCTTTTGAAATGGCTCACGTCCTAAACGGATACGATGGGCCATGCCGCAATATCCACGGACATTCATACAAACTGTTCATTACTGTCAAAGGCAGTCCCTGCAACGACATCCGAAACCCGAAATACGGAATGGTTATCGACTTCGGCGTATTGAAAGAAATTGTAAACAGTTTAATCGTAAACCGTTACGACCATGCCCTGATTATCAGGGAAACCCCGGAAAACCATACTTTGCTAAAAGAGCTGAAAGCCAATTTTCCGAAAATAGAAATTGTAAATTACCAACCCACTTGTGAAAATATGATTGCATATTTTGCAGCAGAAATACAAAAAGAGTTACCCCAGCATATCGAATTACACCATTTAAAACTGCATGAAACGGCGACCTCATTCGCCGAATGGTACCGGGAAGACAATCTGTAACGACCCCTTATACAACCACAAGGAGGAGGAAAGATAATCATATTCTCCTATTCCCCCCCCCCCTAAAAAATTTCTGACGATAAATTCATGGAAAAACTTTTTTTAGTAGATGCCTACGCATTGATATTCAAATTTTATTATGCTTTTATAAACCGTCCGATGCGTAATAGCGAAGGACTGAATACCTCGGCCATATACGGCGTCACTAAATTCATCAATAGCATCATCACACACGAATGCCCACAATATTTAGGCGTAGCTTTCGATCCGAAAGGAGGTAATTTCCGTCACCAGCTTTATCCCGAATATAAAGCCAACCGGGGAGATACACCGGAAGATATCATCCTCTCTACTCCCCATATCAAACGGATATTGGAAGCGATGAAAATTCCGGTATTGGAAGTTCCCAATTACGAAGCCGACGATGTTATCGGCACTATCTCTTCAAAAGCAGCCTGCAACGGATTCGAGGTATATATGGTAACTCCCGACAAAGATTACGGACAACTGATACGCGACTGCTGCTATATGTATAAACCCGGCAAAAACGGGGAAAAAGTAGAAATTATCGGGAAAGAGAAGCTGAAAGAGATATACGGCATCGACGATCCGTTACAGATCATCGACATTCTGGCATTGTGGGGCGATGCTTCCGATAATGTGCCGGGAGTTCCCGGCATAGGTGAAAAAACAGCCGTCAAATTAGTCAATGAATTCGGTTGCGTGGAAAACATTATCGCCAATGCTTCGCAACTAAAAGGGAAATTACGCGATAATATTCTGGAATACCAAGACAGATTGTTGCTCGCTAAACGGTTGGTAACTATCGACCAAAACGTTCCTGTCGCATACGAACCGGATAAGTTAATCATGGAGAATCCCGACTATGACGAACTGAAGAAAATTTATATCGAAATGGGATTCTCCTCTCTGTTGCGGGACCTCGATTTCTGGGAAAAAGAAGATAAAAAAAGAACCTTTCTTTCCCAAACACCGCTGTTACAGGAAAACGAAGTAATAACCGTCTCTCCGAACGACACCCCCGATAAACCGGATGAGCCGGATTTATTTTCACCGCATCCGACTTCCACTCCCAAACCGGCCGCTACGGTTATCGCCCAGACCAAAGAGTTAGAACCGTCCGGACAACTGTCCCTTTTCGATGAACGTACCGATACCGGCAATATCGCTACAATTCCGCATCAATATACTATTTTAATGGATAGACAAGGCATCGAACAACTCGCCTCCGTATTGATGTTGGGAAAACTGTTCTGTTTCGATACGGAAACGACAGGGTTGAATCCATTGAACGCATCGTTGGTGGGCCTCTCCATCTGCACCGAAGCACACAAAGCT
>DVIX01000041.1 GCA_018710935.1 Candidatus Avirikenella pullistercoris
TTTCTCAAATTTTGCAAAAATATCTTTTTTTCTTTTATTAAACAAATATAGTGAGGAGTGAGAGCAAAAGCTGGATTTATTCGGGCTTTTGTTCGGACCATATCCCCATATTCTGAAATGTATATATCATTCTATAAATCGTGCCGGACAGCAGGCATTATTGCCTGCTACCGATAATATTTATCTATTTTAGGGGGTAGGATTTAGGAGTTCTATTATTTTGACATAAAACCTTGGTCTTCCGGATACCTAAGGTATTTCGTCCTTCGTTTAGCCGTAATATATAAATGCTTTTGTAAATCACTAATAGGTAAACGGAATAAAAGCAGTTATAGTATTTCCGGGTTTATTTATTCTTCATATTTTATCTTTCAATAACCGTGAAAATAACGAAAAAAATGGATAAAAAAGTATGTTATCATTCTTATTTCTCTAACAATAAATGTATCTTTGTAAAATTGTTTTTTTTAAGAGTCTTTTAAAGAGGCTGTTAAAAATTTTAAAGTTAAATTTAAAATAATATTATTCCCGATGGAGATTCCTGCAAAGTATAATCCTTCACAGAGTGAGGATAAATGGTATAAGTATTGGATGGATCATGGATTTTTTTCATCCCAGCCGGATGAAAGGGAACCTTATACGATTGTAATTCCCCCGCCTAATGTTACCGGGGTATTGCATATGGGGCATATGCTTAATAATACGATTCAGGATATATTGGTTCGCAGGGCGAGAATGCAGGGGAAGAATGCCTGCTGGGTTCCAGGAACTGACCATGCGTCTATTGCGACGGAAGCGAAAGTCGTTCAGAAATTGAAGAGTGAGGGAATAGAAAAATCCTCTTTGACTCGCGAGCAGTTTTTGAAACATGCGTGGGAGTGGAAAGAAAAACACGGAGGGATTATTCTTGAACAATTAAAGAAATTGGGTGCTTCATGTGATTGGGACAGAACGGCTTTCACGATGGACCCTCATATGAGCGAAGGAGTTATCAAAGTGTTTGTCGATCTGTATAATAAAGGCAAGATATATCGGGGAGTCCGTATGGTTAATTGGGATCCTCAGGCATTAACGGCTCTTTCGGATGAGGAAGTGGTTTATAAGGAAGTGCAGAGCAAACTTTATTATCTTCGTTATAAAGTGGAAGGGACGGATGAGTTCGTTATTGTTGCAACTACCCGTCCGGAAACAATATTGGGCGATACGGCGCTTTGCGTACATCCCGACGATCCGCGTTATGTCCATTTAAAAGGGAAACAGGTTATTGTTCCGTTGGTGAACAGGGTGATTCCGGTTATCAGGGATACTTATGTAGAGATGGATTTCGGAACAGGTGCGTTGAAGGTGACCCCGGCACACGACGTAAACGACTATATGCTGGGGGAAAAATATAATTTGGAATCGATAGATATATTTAACGATAACGGTACTATTAATGATAAGGTAGGGCTTTATGTCGGTATGGACCGTTTCGATGTACGCAAACAGATCGAGAAAGATTTGGAAGCGGCCGGTTTATTGGAAAAGGTCGAAGATTATACGAATAAGGTAGGGCTTTCCGAGCGTACACAGGCGGTTATCGAACCAAAATTATCGATGCAATGGTTCTTGAAGATGAGCGATATATCCAAGCCTGCTCTGAAAGCGGTTATGGATGATGTAATTCGTTTAGTTCCGCCTAAGTTTAAGAATACCTATCGTTATTGGATGGAGAATGTCAAGGATTGGTGTGTTTCGCGTCAGTTATGGTGGGGGCAACAGATTCCAGCTTATTATTTGCCGGCGGGGGGATATGTTGTTGCGGAAACTCCGGAGGAGGCGTTGAAACTTGCGCGGGAAAAGAGTGGTGATGCCGATTTGCAATTATCGGATTTGCGTCGGGATCCGGATGTATTGGATACGTGGTTCTCTTCTTGGTTATGGCCTATTTCCGTGTTCGACGGTATTCGTTATCCCGATAATGAACAGGTGAAATATTATTATCCTACCAATGATTTGGTAACGGCTCCCGATATACTTTTTTTCTGGGTTGCCAGAATGATTATCGCCGGGTATGAATATCGGAATGAACGTCCGTTCAGCAATGTTTATCTGACGGGAACGGTACGCGATAAACTTCGTCGTAAGATGAGTAAATCGTTGGGAAATTCTCCCGACCCGCTCGATTTGATTGCAAAATACGGCGCCGATAGTGTCCGTATGGGGATGATGTTATGTTCATCGGCGGGCAATGACCTGATTTTTGAAGAGTCGTTGATTGATCAGGGGCGTAATTTCGGAAATAAAGTATGGAATGCTTTCCGTTTGATACAGGGCTGGGAAGTGGATGAGGCGAAAGAACAGCCGGAGAGTAGTAAAATTGCGGTAGAGTGGTTCGATTCGATGTTGAGTAAGAGTATAATGCTTGTCGATGAAGATTTTAAATCTTACCGTATTTCAGAAGCTTTAATGCAACTTTACCGTCTTTTCTGGGATGAATTTTCCGGATGGTATCTGGAAATGATTAAACCGGCATACGGAACACCTATCGATGCTGAAACTTATCGGGCTACGATTACTTATATGGATAAATTGCTTCGTTTGTTGCATCCTTTTATCCCTTTTATAACGGAAGAGGTATGGCATTATGTCAAGGAACGTAAAGACGGAGAGAGCATTATGATTAGTGCTATGCCTGTGGCAGGGATTTGTGACGAGGAACTGTTATCCCGCATAGAGTTGGTAAAAGAAGCTGTTTCTGCAATTCGTAATATCCGGAAAGAGAAAAATATTCCGAATAAAGAAGCGTTGGAGCTGAATGTTTTGTCCGATAGCTCTTTTAATGGAAAGTATAACCCGGTATTGATAAAAATGGCTAATTTATCATCGGTAAAAACAGTTACGGAAAAGATAGCAGGAGCGAGTGCATTTATTGTAAAAACAACAGAATTTTTTGTGCCTCTCGGTTCTAATCTGAATGTAGAAGAGGAGATACGTAAATTATCGGCAGAGTTGGAGTATACAAAAGGTTTCTTGGCATCTGTTATGAAAAAGTTGTCGAATGAACGTTTCGTTAGCAGCGCTCCGGAAAAAGTCGTTGCATTGGAAAGGGCGAAACAGTCTGATGCGGAATCTAAAATTAAATCGTTGGAAGAGCAGATAGAACATTTGAAGAATAATTAGAAAGTTTCTTCCTTTTTGAAGAACCTCGGTTTTGACAATGGTGTTAAGGACGTGAAGGCTTTTTGAAAAGGAAGAAATTTGTTTTATCCCGAAATGTAAAATGTTATACATCAAAATAGTAATATCACTACTGCAATTATATTGTGGTAGTGATTTTTATATTTTGTATTTTTTTAAAGAGGTGCGGGAACAACAAGTCTGTTTAAAGGGAACTGCTAGGGACCTTTGGATACGACAAGTTGCGCCCACACCTAATTATAGGTCTGAAAGCAACACTATATTCCGTAACCAAGTTTTGTAATTTTAGCAGTTTCTTAAACAGGAATATGTTGAAGCTATGAAATCATTTATCCGACAATTCTGTCATCCGAGAAAGATGGTTTTTCATGTTTCCGATAAATGAGATGCAAAAATAATAATATTTTATAAGAATAAAAATGAAACTACAAGAGTTTTAGCTAAATTTAAAGATTGGATAAAAAGAGTAATCTTTTGTGTTATAAATGTGATTATTTTTAATATATATACCGCTTTTTTCTTGCATGATGTTTGTATTTATATGGTAATTCGGAATTGATAAAGGGATATTTATGAAAAAAATTTTATTGATAAGTATAGGATGTTTTTTATTCTCTTTCCCGACTTTTTCTCAAAAGGTAGGGATTCGTACCAACCTTTTATATTTGGCTACGACGAATCTGAATTTAGGTATTGATGTCGGTTTGGGGTATCGTACATCTTTTGAAGTTAGCGGAGTGTATAATCCTTTTCGGTTCGGGGATAATAAGAAGATAGAGAATTGGGGAGTTCAACCGGAGTTCAGGATATGGACCTGTGAACGGTATAACGGGCATTTTTTCGGTATTCATGCTCATTATGATAATTATGATATGGGATGGAAGAAATATCGTTACGATGGCTGGTTGGCCGGGGGCGGCATCTCTTATGGTTATAGCTGGATAATCGGAAAACGTTGGAATTTGGAAGCAGAGCTGGGTGTCGGATATGCTTATATGGATTATGACAAATATTTCCGCGAACAGCAGGGAAAACCGATAATGAATAAAACCCGTAATTATATAGGCCCTACAAAAGTCGGCTTGAGTTTTATTTGGTTTATTAAATAAAATATAAGGGTAGAGATATGAAAAAAATATATTTATTGCTTATTGTGGCGGGGATTTTATCTTCCTGTGGAGGAGTCAGACGGCTGGAACGTAAAGAGTCTATCCGTATCGTTCCTGCAAAACTTGATCTTGCTGAAAAAGATTATGAGGTAGAGGTAGATTATTCATTAACGGTTCCCCGGCGTTATGTATCGCATAATGCACAGGTGGTATTTACTCCGGTTTTTACTTATTTGGATCATAAACTTCCTTTGACGCGTATTGTGCTTAACGGGAAAAATTATGAGCGGATGGAGCGTAGAAAAAAACGGCTGTATGGCATTTATCCGGATTATTCCGATGCTGTAAAATTAGTAGCGACCAAAAAACAGATGCGGATTGATAGAAAAGATGTCGTTCCGTTCAAATCCTGGATGCCTTCTTCGAAATTGATGGCTTATACAGTAGCTTCGTGCTGCGGAAATAAAGAGAGGTTGATAAGTGAGGATTTAATGGCGGAAGGTGTTTATTACATGCCTCCTTCTTTAGGGCCTGTCCGTACCAAAATAGTGAAGGAAGAGATGATTCGTAAAGAAGAGGGAACGGCAGTATTGCATTTCCCTATAAACAGCGATTTTATCGATCCTGCTATTTTTGGCAATGAAAAGCAAATACGGGAAATGAAGGATTTTGTTGCGAAAATGATGCGGGATACTACTATAACTATTGTAAATATTATAGTTACCGGAGTAGCGTCTCCTGATGGGCCTTATGATTTCAATGCGAAATTGGCACAGCAACGGGCACAAATGGCTAAAAATTATCTTATTACTCAGTTGGGAATAAAAGGGGAACTGATAAAGACTAAATATGTAGCGGAAGATTGGGACGGATTGCGTAAATTGGTTAATGAATCGACTATGCCGGGAAAAGAAAGGGTATTATCCATAATAGACAGCCCGGTAAGCGATGCCAAGAAAGATTCCCGTCTGTATGCGGTTCCGCAATTCCGTTATTTAGCGGACAACTTGTTGCCACAGTTGCGGAAAGTAATATATGAAGTTTTTTACGTGGAAAAAGAGCAGAAAGAGATAATCGTACCCGAGTAAATGAAAATGTTTCGGAGGGATAGTAAAAACAAGGACTGTACAGTCCCTGTTTTTATTGTTTTATTATTGCTTTGTTTGCTTTCCCGTCGACGAATATGAAAAGAGGATGGTCGAATTTTATATGACGGATAAATTCTGTCTCTTCGACGGCTTGTCGGGCGTTGAGCGTTTCTATATGATATATGCCGTCTTCCATATAGGGATTTAATGTGATATATCCTACACCGAAAGAGGTTAGATTCTGGAAAAAATGGGTCCCCTGGCTGGGCTCTACCCGGAGATTCGGTAATCCGCTCTCTACGATTACACGTGCTTCCGATATATTGGACCATTTGACAGGTATTCCGAGCCAAGGATCGCTGGAGCCCCAACGTCCGGGACCTATCAGGATATAATTGGTCTTACTTTCCCGCATTTTTGTATTGATAATCTCTAATTCGGCAGCTATTTTTTCCGTATTAGCCGGATTGAAATTTTCTTCTTTAATATAGATAATATCCTTTAATCCGTTTATTTCTCCCATTCCTAAAGCCGATTCCGCATATATGATAGAATCGCTTTTATTTATTTCATCCCAATTCAATTTTTTATTTTGCGTTTCCTCTACGATAGGACGTATTTGGAGAAAATTAAATACCATTTCTTTTCCCGGGGGCACATCCATGTTTACAGCAAATTCGATTTCTATTTGGCTTCTCATCTCCTGTTTACCTATTTCAAGCAGGGAACTCAGAATATCGGCTAAAGGGAATGCATTGTATTTTAATATATTGGCGAAGGTAATTACTTTTCGCCCTTTGGCTAAAGGAGAATCGGTAATGCTTTGGTTATCCATATCCCAGGTCGATGCGACATAACGTGTATTGCGGAAATCGGATATTCGGGAAATATCTATTTTATCTAAATTGATAGAATCATCCGTGGACATTTTAAACCGTTCAGGATGCAGGTTCAGGGCATATATCTCTTTTTGCGTATCCCGTAATGCCATTTCAGGGGAGGATAATTGCAATATTTTTTTGGGGTAACGTGGGGAGAAACGTAATGTTTTACCACCTTCTACTACTAATTTTCCCAATCCCATGGCAATATTCGCTACTCCTTCTTCCGGTTTCTCATCGCCTATCGGATAGAAGTTGACGGAGCGGGCTACTCCTGAAACAGTGGGGAAATAGTAATCCTGATCTTTCGTACCGCATACTTCTTGTAATATGACTGCCATTTTTTCTTCTGCCAATACATTAGAGCTGGCTAGGATATAAGACCTGCTGGCACTGAAAAATACCGAAGCATATACGCTTTTTATGGCTTTTGTCAGGAGCCGCAACATTTGGTCTTCATTTTCCGTATGAGGAATCATATAAGTTGAATATATACCTGCAAAAGGTTGGTAATATGAGTCTTCCAATTTGGAAGAAGACCGTATGGCGATCGGATATTTTATATGTTTGATAAAGGCTTTTAATTCTGTTATCAGTTTTTCCGGTAAACGAGCACCGATAAATTCGGATAAGATGTCGTTATCGTCCGCATCGGAATTGATAACGTATTGCAGTCCGTTTTCCATAATGAATTCGTCGAAATAATCGGTAGCGATTACAACGGTGCGGGGAATGGAAATACGGACATTTTCATATTTATTATACAATTTATGTTCTTGCAACATATTATTGATAAATGCGAGTCCGCGGGCTTTCCCGCCTAAGGAACCTTCCCCCATTCGGGCGAACCATATATAGTTGTTGTATGTTTCCGGGTTGAAACGGGCTATTACTCCTTGTCCTAATAAACTTCGATAGTCACGGATAGCTTTTACGATAAATTCGCGCAAGTCGGTTACGGAATCGAATTGGCTGTCTTTTACTTTGCGCAGGCATTCGCCCAACGAGAATAATCCGCGTGCGAGCATCCATTTGGACAAGTGGTTTTGCGAGGTGTGATGCAACAATATTTTACTGTCTATTTCTTTGATTACGTGTTGGAGTTCCGCCAAGCTGCCTGCCCGGGCAATCTCTTCTCCTGTTTCGGCATCACGGAATACGAAATCACCGAATAAAAATTCTTTGGTAATATATTCAGACAATTCCAATAGGAGTGTTTTGGAATATTTATGTAAGAATCCCACCCCTAATTCATCGGCTTTGGTACGTATATCTTCATGGGAGGATTGAAGCAAAAAGGGCATTAACGGATCGTTTTGTTTAACTAATTTACAAAGGTCTATCCCTCCCTGCGTACAGTCTTGACATAAATGGTCTTTTTTGAAAGAAACATCGGAAATAACTCCCAATATATTATTGGCATAGCGGTTATACAGATTGGCTGCTTCATCGTATGTCCGGGCAAGTAATATTTTAGGGCGTGCTCGCCGGCGCAGCATCTGTTGTTGTTCGTTCAATGCTTCTTTGATGAATTCGCGGGACTGATACAAAATCAGTTTGTAAATAATCGGAAGGTAGGTAGAGTAGTAACGTATGGAATCTTCTACCAACAGAATTGCTTGTACACCTACGCCGTTAATGTCGTCTTCCGCATTCATCCGGTCTTCGAGTAATTTAATAATTGCCAATATCAGATCGGCATTTCCCATCCAACAAAAAACATAATCTAATCCGGACAAATCTTCTTTTTCCAACTTTAATGATATTTCGCGGGAAAAATGCGATAACAATACGATGGGTATATTGTATTTGAGTTCTTCTTTAATATGGCGGGCAAAAAGAAATGCATTGATTTCACCGATATTCAGCATAGTGATAATCAAATCGAAATTCGAATCTTTTTCCAATAAAGAATAGGCTTCTTTAGCGGATGATACTCGGGTAAAGGAAGGAGGATCACTCAGGTTCAGGTCTAAATATTCCCGGGTAATCTGAGTTTCCAGCCTGCCGTCTTCTTCAAGGGAGTATGAGTCGTACGAACTGCATATCAACATTACTTTTTTAATGCGTTTACGCATCAGGTCGAAATAATTGGTCGTACTGAGATGAAGAGGGTTTTCCGTTATCATACCAATAATTTTATTCCTTTGAGTATATAAGATTATTTATAAAATCGTATTTATCTGTAATTTCTTACAACTGCCAATATCATTTTTTTAGTTTAACGGAGCATGATATGCGGTGGTTCGTCTGCATAAGGTAAGCTATAAACGGAATAAAGCGTAGCATTTCCCGGAGGAGCGTATATCCCGTGTTCGAGGACGTATTGAATTCTTGTCCGTTGGTCGTTAGTCAAACTGTTCAGGTCGCTGAAATAATAGTCCATGATGTTGGAAGAACGGAATAGTGCCCCGCCGGTACATGGTTGCCGCATATAGCCGAATGTTTCGATATTGGCCATATATACGTTACGGTCATAATTGGGAGTATCGTTACAATAATCGTCGGCATCGCAGGTGTATGCGGATGAATTTCCCGTGCTTTTTTCACCGAATACATGATGCAGTCCGTAAAGGTGTCCGATTTCATGGGCTAATGTCGAGAGGGAACCGCTTTGCAAACCTTTACTGTCCAATGCAATTCCATACATCATATTAAGCCCGTTTGCAATATAGTAATCGGCTATGTTGTATCCGTTCTGAGCATATTGGCTCGGTAGTGCAGCGATAGGAGTCAATCCGGTAACCCCTTCTTCTTTAAAATTGAATATCCATATATTTACATATTTCGATGGGTCCCATATTAACTGAGGATTGAAATAAGGAGAGTCGGTTGCCATAAATTGATTGCAACTGATATTGATATTGTAATTGTAGGCTACTCTGTCGATTCCTTTTTCGGTCAGAGGGATTCCGTCCGGATCTGTTTCTGCACGATAAAATTCGAGATTTATATCTGTACCTGTTGAGGGAGAGAGTTTGTTTCTGAAAATCATGTTGGCGTAACGTATAGCATCGTCCAGCACTTCTTCCCGGATATTCTGGTTTTTATCCGAAGCATCGTTATAAAGAACGTGGAAAATAACGGGTGCCTTTACGGTATTGTTATCGTATGTTAACGATGGAGCCTGATAAGTTTTGGGTGCGCTGTAATAAGTCCCTTTATTTGTTACAATGAAAGAACGGATGTAATAAGTTTTCCCATCAGCAATATTTCCTAAGGTGTATGTAAGGGTATATCCGGAAGCGGCTCTATCCGGTGCTTGGGAGATGTTCCGATAGCTATTGTCCGGGAAAGGATTGCTGGAAGACCAGCAAAAACCGTATGATTGCAATCTTTCTCCGGAAGAAAGATTATTAGCGATAGTTGCTTCTAAAGTGAGATCGTAATCACTATTAGGAGTAATCGATAAATTTTGTTCTGAAGTGTTGTTGTTTCCAGCCTGAACGATAGAAATCGTTTCGGTTGCGGTACCGCTTTTATCTTTGACAGTTATTTTTCCGTTTCGTAATGTTTGGGAAGTATTGGCAGCGACACTCAGACGGAACGAGGATGAGGCATATGTTATGGGGTCAGTGACGGTAAGCCATGATTGTGCATCGGAAGCTACTTCTACCGCTACTTCTGCAAAACTGTGTTGTATGATGACATCGGCTTCTCCTCCTTCTTTCGTAAAAGCATACGTATTATTTTCGATGATAATCGAAGAGTTATTCCCTGTTTGTATGATGGTAATAGAGGTTGACCCGTCATCGGCTCCTATGGTAAAGATTCCTTCGCGGGAGCTTCCTGTGTTGTTGGCACCTACCATTACAGTAATGCTGCTTTCTCCCGGTTTCCCGGCACTGCACCATGAAGGGGACTCTTTTACTTCGAGGTTCTCCGCATTCTGTGCAATGTATTTGAGGGTTATTTGTTGGGCATTGGAAGAAATAGATACGCTTTCCCCGTCGGTGAATTCAAGAATGAAAGGATTGTAATCGGCTTTTTTACATCCGGTAAATAAGATTAGTATGATAATAGATAGAAAAGATATTTTTTTCATTGAAAATGTATTTATTCTGTTTTTATAGCTGAATCTTCTGCTATTTTATAAGGAATAGCTTTCTAACACATTATTACAACAAAATTAGCAAACCGATTGTAATATGCAAGAAAAACGGGAGGGAATTCCATTTGGAATTCCCTCCCGTTAATTGTCAGAAATACCTTTTTATCTTCTTTCCCAAGCGAAAAGAGGATAATTGGTCATCATTTCGTTTACTTCTTTTTTAACTTGTGCGATTGTTTCTTCGTTTTCGGTATCGCTCAGTACACGGTCGATTAACTCGACGATTTTGTCCATTTGTTCTTCTTTCAGCCCACGGGTAGTGATAGCAGGAGTTCCGACACGGATACCGGAAGCCTGGAACGGAGAACGGGTATCGAATGGCACCATATTTTTATTGGTGGTAATGTCGGCAAGGACCAATGTTTTTTCAGCTTTTTTACCGGTTAATTCCGGGAATTTAGTCCGAAGGTCGATTAACAACAGGTGATTGTCTGTTCCGCCGGATATGACTTTGTATCCTCTTCTTTGGAAGGCTTTGCCCATTGCTTCCGCATTTTTCTTGACTTGCATTTGATACTCTTTGAATGAAGGTTCCAATGCTTCGCCAAAAGCGACTGCTTTTGCTGCAATTACATGTTCCAACGGACCTCCTTGTACTCCGGGGAATACAGAAGAGTTTAATATCTGCGACATCTTTTTGATTTCGCCTTTCGGAGTTTTAAGTCCCCAAGGATTGTCGAAATCTTTTCCCATTAAAATGATGCCTCCGCGAGGGCCACGCAATGTTTTATGGGTAGTCGAAGTTACGATATGGGCATATTTTACGGGGTTATCCAATAATCCGGCTGCGATAAGTCCTGCCGTATGAGCCATATCTACCATAAATATAGCTCCTATTTTATCGGCAATTTTACGCATGCGTTTGTAATCCCATTCACGGCTGTAGGCAGAAGCTCCGCCGACAATCATTTTGGGTTTGTGTTCGAGGGCCAGACGTTCCATCTCATCATAGTCGATCGTGCCCGTCTCTTCTTTTACTTTGTAGCCGATAGCTTTGTATAAAATGCCCGAAGAGTTGACAGGAGAGCCGTGAGAGAGGTGTCCCCCGTGGGAAAGGTCTAATCCCATGAATGTATCGCCCGGTTTCAGGACAGCCATAAACACTGCCATATTTGCCTGTGCTCCTGAGTGAGGTTGTACGTTGGCGTATTTGGCACCGTATAATTTACAGATACGGTCTATTGCGAGTTGTTCTACCTGATCTACTACTTCGCAGCCTCCATAGTAGCGGGCTCCCGGATATCCTTCCGCATATTTGTTGGTCAATACAGAGCCCATCGCTTCCATTACCTGGTCGCTTACGAAGTTTTCTGAAGCGATAAGCTCGATACCGTGCATTTGTCTTTCGCGCTCTTTCGCTATCAAATTAAAAATTTGAACATCTCTTTCCATAAAAATAGATACGTTTTAATGCTGATATTTAATAAATAAATCTTTGTCCGGTTTTCGGAATAAAAATTTTTGTTTGAATTATACTTGATGACAAGTAATTATCATCTGTTACAGATATTGTTCAAAGGTACGGAATTATTCGAAACTCTCCAAAAATAGAATTATGAAAAACAATAACCTTGCCTGAGATACGGTGGTCAGGCCTGATTTTATCGTTATGCGTCTATTTTGACAACGGTAATTCCTGCGCCTCCGAATTGTTCGTGTTCGTCGGTAGCGCTGATTATAAAGGGAATAGTCCGCAACAGTTTTCGGATTTCTTCTTTCAGAGCTCCCGTCCCTTTCCCGTGTAATATTTTCACATCCGTAATTCCTAACATGATTGCTTCGTCAATGAATTCTTGTACTTTCCCTAGAGCTTCATCTACCCGCATTCCCCGCAAATCTATCTGAGAACTGAAATTCAGGCGTTTTTCATTTACGTCGTATCCGGATGTCTTTGTAACCGGATTGCTTAGCGGATTCAGTAAAGAAGAAGCGTCTTTTTGCTGACGTTTGTATTCTGTATTGGAAATAGGTTCTAAACGTTTGATATCTATTGTCGTAGATAATTGTCCGAATATTACGGTTGCTTTGGACCCTTCTATCTTTAAAACTTCTCCGGCGATATTCTGTCCTTTGATACGGACTTTATCTCCTGCTTCGACCTCTTTTTTCTTTACAGGCGGAATTTTTTGTTCCCCTTTTTCAGAAGAATTCTTTTCTTTTCGTTCGGCACGCCGCATCTCTTTTTCCCTCAGGCGTTTCATCTTTTCTTCGATACGGAGGTCTTTTTCGTCTTTTTGTTCAGGAAGGGTATTATTTTTAAATTGTTCCAATTTAGCTCGAGCCTGCTTTGTCCGTTCTTTTTCCGCCTGAGCTTCTTTTATCTCCCGGATTGTATTTTCGATTTGCCTGTTTGCTTCGGCTACGATATTGGCAGCTTGCTCTTTAGCCTCTTTTATCAGCCTGTTTCGTTGTTCAATGATTTCCGAAAGTTCTTTTTCGTATTTTTCGGCAATATCGTCAGTACGTTTTTCAGCAATCCGGATTCGTTCCCGTTTATTTTCCCAATAGCGTTTATCACGGGCGATTTCCCGTAATTGTTTTTCCATATTGACCTGTTTGTTCCCGACTTTTTCCTGGGCTTCTTTTACGATTTCTTCCGGCAATCCGATTTTGCGGGCTATTTCGAATGCGAAAGAGCTTCCCGGTTTTCCGATTTCCAGATTGAATAACGGCCGGATGTTCTGTACGTCGAAAGTCATCGCTCCGTTCAGAATGCCTTTAGCGTTGCTGGCATAATACTTCAGATTGGAATAGTGGGTTGTAATTACGCCGAATACTTTTTTCCTTTCTAACCGTTCCAGTATCGTTTCTGCGATAGCTCCCCCCATTGCGGGTTCCGTTCCGGTTCCGAATTCATCGATCAATACCAGTGATTGGCTGCTGCTGTACCGCAACATTGTTTTCATATTTTGCAGGTGGGAACTGTATGTACTTAGGTCGTTATCTATCGACTGTTGGTCGCCTATATCTACGAAAATATCTTTGAAAATGCCCATTTCGCTATTTTCTCCTACGGGAATAAGCAAACCGCATTGCAACATGTATTGCAATAGTCCTACCGTTTTCAGACATACCGATTTTCCTCCGGCATTAGGGCCGGAGATGACCAATATATGTTTATCTTTATTTAAATGCATGTTAAGGGGAACGATAGGTTTTCCCTCTTTCCGGAGTGTTTTTTCAAGAAGCGGATGCCGGGCATTGCGAAGTTCGATATGAGGTTCCTTCAGAAGGATAGGATTGATAGCATTCATATCCAATGCGACTGACGTTTTAGCTTTGATAAAGTCGATAGTGGATAAAAAATCTCCTGCGTCGATCAGTTCTTGTGTGTAAGGGCGTAAAAAGGTGGCGAAATCAATTAATATCCGAATGATTTCCCTGCGTTCGCTGTATTCGAGTTCTTTGATTTCATTATTCAGTTCTACTACCTCTATCGGTTCTATATAAGCTGTTTTTCCTGTTGCCGATTCGTCGTGGATGAAACCCTTTAATTTCCGTTTGTTCGCTGCTGCGACAGGAATTACCGCACGTCCTTCCCGGATGGAAATATTGGTATCCGCTTCGACGATTCCTTGCGATTGGGCATTTCGCAATATAGACATTAACCGTTTGTTGATTTGTCTGCTTTTTTCTCCGAGTTCCCGTCTGATTATTTGTAATTCGGGAGAAGCATTGTCCTTGATGTTGCCGAAACGATCGACGATGAAATCGATTCGTTCCAAAATGGTCGGAAATAGTGTGATGCCTGTGGCTAGGGCATGCAAGGCAGGATATGCCTGCTCTTCCTTATTGAGAAAAAAGCGCACGAGATCCCGTATTGTAATCAAACCTGTACGTAGATTACCTATTTCCAAAGTATCTAACCATGTCCCTTCTATTCGTATTTTTTTCAGGAAAAGATTGATATCCACGTATCCTCCGGATGGAAAGTCCGGTTCCATCATTAGGATAGTGCGCATTTCATCTCCTTCGGAAAGCCGTTTTTTTATCTCTTCGTATGAAGTCTCGAATTTCGTTTCCGAAAGTTTCTCTTTGGCAAGTGCGGTTATGCAACGTTCTTCTATCATTGAACGGATACGATCGAAAGCTATCCGTATTTCAAAATCATCAGGATATATCACTGTATAAAAAATTATTTGCAACAAAGATACGGAATAAAACGATAAGAGCGTATCGTGTAATGTAATGCCGGATAATATTTGTATTGTCAATATTTGATTTGTTGGATTGTATTGATTTATAGAAAAGGGAGCGTGTATTCTTCGTTTAGTCGCCTTTATCGGCACATAATTTGAACAGGGAAATGGAAGTAAAGTCAAATTTTAATTATTAATTCTATATTCCGTTGTTTTATGAATTATAGTTTATTCTGAAACAATCGGTTTATTTAAAACATTAGTTTTATGGAAAAAAAACCGGACAAATACATTTCTACGTGGCAATTGGCTTTAATGACGGCGGCTGCTATCATTAGTCTTCGGGGGTTGCCTATGATGGCACAGGAAGAGATGACGATGTTTTTTTATATTTTCTTTGCGACTTTCCTTTTTTTGATTCCTGCATCGTTGGTAGGTGCAGAATTGGGAAGTATGTATGCTAAAAAAGGAGGAGGTGTTTATACATGGGTGAAAGAGGCTTTTAACCAACGGTTGGGCTTTTCGGCGATTTTCCTCCAATGGATACAAAATGTAGTATGGTATCCTACGGTATTGGGGTTTGCTGCTGCAGCCATTGCGTACTTGATCGGGAAACCGGCATTGGCGCAAAACGGGTTGTTCGTAGGCTTATTTTCTATCCTGATTTATTGGTTTGCAACCTGGATAGCTTTCAAAGGGACCGACAAAGTTTCGAAAATTACCAGCCGAGGCTTTCTGATAGGGACAGTTTTCCCGGGAATTGTGGTTATTGTCATGGCGTTGGTATGGTTAATTAGCGGAAATCCCGATTCTATAAAAGATATTCCCGCTTCGGTAACTCAGATTGTCAGTGTCGACGGCGGCCATGTACATCCGCGTTTTTTCCCGCATTTGACGGGAATGAGTAATATCGCCTTTTTGTCGGGGATAGTATTGTTATTTGCCGGGGTGGAAGTGCAGGCCGTGCATGCAATGGAGATGAAAGAACCGCAAAAACAGTTCCCCCGGGCAATGTTCCTGGCAGCGGGCATCTCTTTTATATTATTTACGTTGGGGTCTTTAGCCGTAGCGGTAGTTACTCCGTATAACGATATTAATTTGCAGGACGGATTATTGGTTACTTTCCGGGAAGTGTTCGAAAGATATCATGTAGGATGGATAACCAATGTAATGGGATTATTGATTGCATTCGGGGCGTTAGCCGGTGTAATGTCCTGGATCGTAGGGCCGAGCCGTGGCTTATTATGGACAGCACGCGACGGACAATTACCCGATTTTTGGACTAAAACGAATAAAAACGGTATTCAAAAAAATATTTTATTTATTCAGGGAGGAATCGTGACGGTACTTTCATCGTTTTATATTTTTATGGATAATGTGAATGTTGCGTTTTTCCTGCTTAGTGCAATGACGGTCGGACTTTATTTGATAATGTATATGATGATGTATGCTTCAGGTATTAAATTGCGTTACACTCAACCTGATTTGCCCCGAGTTTATAAAGTTCCGGGAGGTATGATAGGAATGTGGTTGGTCGGAGGCATCGGTTTGGCAGCAGTAATTTTTGCATTCATCGTGGCTTTTTTCCCACCATCGCAGTTGCCGATAGGCAGTCCGGTTACTTATACGGCTCTGGTAGCGGCAGGAACTGTCATTTTCTTCACAATTCCATTTATTATCAGTATGGTTATGGCACGGAAAAAACGAAAACAATCCGTTTAACCTTATCGAAAATAAATTGTCCGATTCTATTTAACGGAAACCTTATTTTTAGGTTTCCGTTTTTATTTCGGGAAAAGATTGCTGAATTATTCAGGTAGTTAATAGAATTGGGATTCCTTTTTTAATTTTTATGTACTTTTGCAACAGAAAAAATATTTTATGAGTAATAAGAAAGTTGCATTTTATACGCTTGGCTGTAAGCTGAATTTTTCGGAAAGTTCTACACTTGCCCGTCAATTCGAAGAGAATGGATTCGAACGGGTTTCTGTCAGAGAAGGTAGTGCCGATATTTATGTTATCAATACTTGTTCGGTGACCGACCATGCCGATAAAAAATGCCGTAATATTATCCGTAAGATTATTCGGGAAAATCCCCGCGCTATCGTTGCAGTAACCGGTTGTTACGCTCAATTAAAAGCTGCGGAAATAGCAGCTATCGAAGGAGTGGATATTGTGTTGGGCAATAATGAAAAAGGAAATCTGGTGCAGTTGGTTCGTAATATGGCGGCGAAAGGGGGAGCGGTAATTCATACTTGTGAAACGGAACAACTTACTTCCTTTTTTGCATCGTTTTCGACGGGAGATCGTACCCGCGCTTTTTTGAAGGTGCAGGATGGATGCGATTATAAATGTTCTTATTGTACGATTCCGTTGGCACGGGGCAGTAGCCGTAATATTTCTGTGGCGAGCTTAGTGAACGAGGCTGAAATAATTGCTTCGAAAGGACAACGGGAAATCGTATTGACCGGAGTAAATATAGGAGATTTCGGGCGTACTACATCGGAAACGTTTTTACAGTTGGTAGAAGCGTTGGATAAAGTGCAGGGGATAGAACGGTATCGCATATCTTCTATCGAACCGAATTTATTGAAAGAGGATGTTCTGGCTTTTACGGCCGGTTCACGAAAGTTTATGCCTCATTTTCATATTCCGCTTCAATCGGGAACCGATAAAATATTGAAATTGATGCGACGCCGTTACAATGCGGAGATGTTTGCGGAGAAAATAAAAAGGGTTAAAAGCGTAATGCCGGATGTGTTTATCGGAATCGATATAATCGTCGGATTTCCTGGAGAAACGGAAACGGATTTTTGTGATACGTATCGTTTTTTGGAATCTATGGAACCGGCTTTTTTGCATGTTTTTCCTTATTCAGAAAGAGATAATACTCCTGCAATTCATTTCGAGGGGAAAGTATCTCCGGCAGATGCAGCAAGCCGTGTGACACGTTTAACGGAATTAAGCGATAGGCTGCATCGCCGTTTTTGCGAACGTTATATAGGAATGGAGCGCCCTGTTTTGATAGAGGGAACTAAGAAAGGGAAAATGATGTTCGGTTATACGGATAACTATATAAAGGTAGAGGTGCCTTATCGGAAAGAGCTGATTAATGAAATTGTTCAGGTAAAACTTTCTGGCATAACCGATGAGGGAATTGTTTTAGGTGAGGTACGGTAATATTCCGATATGAGCGTTATCTTTCAGGAAGGATACATGCTGAAGGCGATGCTTAGATTAAATAGTGGTTATAAAAAGGGTTGTCGGTTAATCAACGACAACCCTTTTTTGTTATGATCGGAATATTTACGGTTTAGTATGATCTTGCGAAAAGCACGCGCCGTTTGGAGGGTTTCCCGGTCACGATGCATACGCCGTCTTCTTCCGGAGCGTCTAATGGGATGCATCGGATCGTCGCTTTTGTCTCTTCTTTTATTAGTTCTTCGGTAGCTACGGTTCCGTCCCAGTGGGCAAGGATGAAACCTCCTTTTTCATCCAGAACTTTCTTGAATTCATCGTAAGTATCGACTTTGGTAATCATGCTTTCTCTGAATTTCAGTGCTTTGTTGAAGATGGATTGTTGTATTTCATCCAATAAGTTCTTGATATGTAGGGCGATTCCTTCACGCGATATAGTTTCTTTTTCCAATGTGTCGCGGCGCATAAGTTCTATTGTCCCGTTTTCGAGGTCACGCGGGCCCATAGCTAAGCGTACGGGAACTCCTTTCAGTTCGTATTCTGCAAATTTGAATCCGGAGCGTACATTGTCACGAGCATCTATTTTTACACTGATTCCCAATTCTTTTAATTGGCTTGCAATCTCTTCTAACTTGACATTGATTTCAGCCAATTGGTCTTCCCCTTTATAAATAGGAATCATAACTACTTGTATCGGAGCGAGTTTAGGAGGCAGTACCAAGCCGTTGTTATCGGAATGAGCCATAATCAGAGCCCCCATTAAACGGGTAGATACTCCCCATGAGGTAGCCCACACATAATCCAGTTTCCCTTCTTTATTGGCGAAGGTAACGTCGAATGCTTTTGCAAAATTTTGTCCGAGGAAGTGTGAAGTTCCTGATTGTAAGGCCTTCCCGTCTTGCATCAATGCTTCGATAGTAAGGGTGTCTTCTGCTCCGGCAAAGCGTTCGTTTTCGCTTTTATGGCCGATGATTACAGGAACAGCCATCCAATTTTGTACGAAATCGGCATATACATTGATCATTCGTTTGGCTTCTTCGATAGCTTCTTCTCTGGTAGCATGAGCAGTATGTCCTTCTTGCCATAAAAATTCTGCAGTACGAAGGAATAGGCGGGTTCTCATCTCCCAACGAACGACGTTTGCCCATTGATTGCATAAAATAGGCAGGTCGCGATAAGATTGTATCCAATTCTTGTAAGTATTCCAAATGATTGTTTCAGACGTAGGCCGGACGATTAATTCTTCTTCGAGTTTGGCTTCCGGATCGACGATAACACCTTTCCCGTTGGGATCGTTTTTTAAACGGTAATGGGTTACCACGGCGCATTCCTTTGCGAATCCTTCGACATGGTGCGCTTCCTTACTGAAAAAAGATTTAGGGATAAATAAAGGGAAATAAGCGTTTTGATGTCCGGTTTCTTTGAACATTTTATCCAATACTTCGTGCATCTTTTCCCAGATAGCATAACCGTATGGCTTAATAACCATGCAACCTCTCACGGCAGATGTTTCTGCCAACCCTGCTTTAACAACTAAGTTATTGTACCATTGCGAGTAGTTTTCTTCTTTATTTACTACCTCTTTAAGCTCTTTAGCCATTTTCCTTTTTGTTTATTTAATGATTTTTATATCTGCGCAAAGATAAAAAAAAAGAAGTTATCTCTTATATTTTTCTTATATTTGGAAGTAAAACCTATTGAGTATGTCACAGAAAAAGGTTCGTTTCGGAATTATCGGGACCAATTTTATAACAGATTGGGTATTGCAGGGGGCGGCATTGGAGCCTCGTTTTGAGTTTACGGCTCTTTATTCCCGGACAAAGGAAAGAGGTGAGGAATATGCTGCCCGTTACGGAGTGGCACATGTTTTTACGGATTTGGAAGAAATGGTTTCTTCCGGTCTGATCGATGCCGTATATATCGCTTCTCCGAATAGTTGCCATGCTTCACAGGCAATAATGTGTATGAAACACGGGAAACATGTTTTATCGGAAAAAGCTTTCGCTTCCGATGCCGGGGAAGCCCGTCAGATGATAGAAACCGCAAAGAAATATAAGGTAACGTTAATGGAGGCGATGAAACCTACATTGACTCCGAATTTCCTTATTGCAAGGGATTATTTAAAAGAATTAGGACACATACGTAAATACTTTTCTGCTTATTGTCAGTATTCAAGCCGGTATGACCGTTATAAAGCGGGAGAACTTCCCAATGCTTTTCGGAAAGACCTCGCTAATGGAGCTATTATGGATATTGGAGTATATACGATATATCCGATGGTCGTTTTGTTCGGAAAACCTCATAGTATAAAAGCGACGGGTGTGTTATTGCCGAGTGGGGTGGATGCGGAAGGATGTGCGGTTTTCAATTACGGAGATATGGATGCTACGGTTATTTTTTCCAAAGTGTCCGAGTCGGTTCTTCCTACTCAAATACAGGGAGAACAAGGATATATCACATTCGACAGAATCAATATAATAGGTAAAACAACCGTTACGAATAGGAAGACGGGAGAGGTGAGGGATATTACCCAGCCGCATATCGGAGAAGAATATTATTATGAGATAAAAGAGTTTATCGATTTGATTGAATCCGGAAAACAGGAGTCTTCTGTTAATTCATGGAAAAATAGCCTTATCGTTATGGAAATTATGGACGAAATTAGAAAACAGATAGGCGTTCTTCCTTAATTTTACGATTTTTATACGGATATTCGGTCATATTATAACTTCTGTCTCTTTTTTAGAATTTAAGAGACAGAAGTTTTTATATATGATGTTTAGGAAAGGAAAAAAATATTTTTAAATAATAATTGTTAAATTTTAGTAGAGAAAAATAATAAATAATAAATATTGAAAATTAGGAAGTTAAAAAAACGAGTTGAATTTTTTATAAAAAAATGCAAAAAAAATACGTTTAAAATTTGCAGGGAAAATATTAATTCATACCTTTGCATCCGCAATCGAAAAGGTTGTAAACGTTCTTAAAGGAAAGGCAAATAATTTTGCAAAAAATAATTTGTAAGGTTTGAATTTTTGTCTTATCTTTGTAGTCCGCTCTCTAAAAAAAAGAGAGTGAGAATTAAGAATAAGGTCTTTGATATACTGTTTGAGAATTTAGGAAATGTTAGTACAAAAGCAAAGTCAATTTTCTTTTGAAACAGGTAGTCAGGATGCTCTGAAAAATATATAAACAATA
>DVIX01000042.1 GCA_018710935.1 Candidatus Avirikenella pullistercoris
CGCTTTGTCATATATCGTGCAAGATATAAATAATCCCTGTAATGCCGCAACCCTTTCCCGCACAAATAAAAAAGGGGAACCGTTATGGTTCCCCTTTTTTCCAAATTATAGATCGGCTTACAAAAGGCCTCTCCTTTCAAGTAAGAATTTTCTATCCGGATCTTTGCCACGGAAAGCTCTGTAAGAATCCATTTCATCACGGCTGCCACCTACGGCAAGTACTTCGTTTCTGAATTTCTCAGCTACTTCCGGGTTGAACAAATCGCCCGTTTCAACAAATGCATGATAAGCATCTGCATCCAATACTTCCGCCCACATATAGCTGTAATAACCAGCTGCATATCCGCCGCTGAATATATGTTGGAAGTACGGAGTACGATAACGTGGAGCTATTTCCGGAATCAAACCACGACCTTTATTGGCGTTATCTTCGAATACAGTAACATCGATCGGACCTACTTCTTTAACAGTATGATAATCCATATCCAACAAAGATGCAGCCAGATTTTCTACGGTTAAGAAACCTTGATTGAACAATTTGCTGTTACCGATTTTTTCAACCAATTCATCAGGAATAGGCTCACCTGTTTGATAATGTTTCGCATACATCTTTATTACCTGCGGATCCATCGCCCAATTTTCCATAACCTGAGAAGGCAATTCAACGAAATCGCGGGAAGTACCTTTCAAACCTTTGTATTGAACCTGAGAAACCAAAGTATGCATTGCATGTCCGAACTCATGGAAGAAAGTAGCCACTTCGTCCAAAGTCAACAATGCAGGAGCATTGCCGGTAGGACGGGTAAAGTTGCAAGTAATCGTAGAAATCGGAGCTACACGCTGGCCGTTTTCGAAAGATTGTCCGCGATAGCTGGAAGTCCATGCACCCACTTTCTTGCCTTTACGCGGGAACATATCCATTACAAGTACTCCCAGATGAGAACCGTCTTTATCCAGTACTTCATAAGTAGAACATTCGTCGTTCAGTCTCGGAGCATTGGGAATCTCTTTGAATGTAATACCGTAAAGGTTCTTGACAACCATAAAGATACCGTCTCTTACCGTTTCCAAAGAGAAATAAGGACGAATCGCATTCTCATCCATATCGTATTTCTGCTTACGCAATTTTTCAGCATAATACCACCAATCCCAAGATTGGAAATCGTTGCCCTGTCCTTCGCTCACTTTGATAGCTTTCATCTCGGCCAATTCGCCTTTGGCACGTTTCAAAGCCGGTGTCCACAGGTCATTCAATAAAGCATATACATTTTCCGGAGTTTTAGCCATATTGTTTTCCAAAGACATTGCAGCGTAAGTGTCGTAACCCAACAACTTAGCACGTTCCAAACGCAAGTTTACGATTGAATCAACGATTGCTTTATTATCGTATTGGTCGTTATGATCGCAACGTGTCAGGTAACCGGTATATAATTGCTGGCGCAAATCACGGTTATCCGCATATTGCAAAAACGGAATCATACTCGGTTTATCCAAAGTAAATACCCATTTACCTTGCAACCCACGGTTATTCGCTTCGATAGCAGCCGCTTCGATAACTCCTTCCGGAAGACCTGCCAAATCATCACCATTTTCAATAACCAACGCAAAATTATTCATCTCTTTCAAAAGATTGTTGTTGAATTCCATTGAAAGGCGAGACAAATCTTGATTGAGTTGTTTCAATTTCGTTTTCTGTTCCGGTGTAAGGTTAGCGCCACCCGATACGAAACTGTCATATACTTTTTCAGTAAGACGCATCTGTTCCGGAGTAAGGTTCAAAGATTCACGTTTGTCATATACGGCTTTAACCTTTGCAAACAATGCATCATTCAGAACGATTGCGTTTCTATGCTGAGTCTGCATCGGAGAAAGTTGTTGCTGAATCGCTCTGAGCTCATCATCCATTTCTGAAGAGGTATATGCACCGAAAACCGGTGTCACACGGCTCAAGAAACTGCCCGTATTGGTATAAGCCTCGATAACATTTTCGAATGTAGGTTCCTCCGTATTATTAACGATTGCGTTAATTTCTTCGTCTTCAAGACGGAAACCTTCTTCATACGCAGGAATAAAATGTTCATATTTTACCTGGTCAAAAGGAGGAATCCCAAACGGAGTATTCCATTCAGCGAAGAAAGGGTTGTCAGCTTCCTTAGACTGACTGCTGCATGAGGTAAAAGCAAATGCTGTCCCGCAAAGTGCAGCCATGAGTAAAATTTTTTTCACGTTCCTAATATATTAAATTATTAAACTTATCTTTGTTATACTTTGTCAGCATAAACAATATAACAAAGAGGTTCGGTTAGTTTCTGTTCAAGGTCTTTCAATTTGATAGATACGATAACATTATCGCGATGTAAATATAATTTATTTTTCAAAAAGACACAAAAAATGCAACTATTTTATTCTCCCGGCATCATTTCGGAATATTACAGGTTAACCCCAGAAGAATCGACTCATTGCATTCGGGTATTGCGAAAAAAACGGGGCGATACCATTCAGCTGACAGATGGGAGAGGCAACCTCTATACGGCAGAACTGCTCGACGACTCACTGAAAGGGTGTGAAGTAAAGGTAATCCATATAGAAAAAGAGTATGGCAAACGCCCCTATACCCTCCATTTGGCGGTTGCTCCCACAAAAAACATAGACCGTTACGAATGGTTGCTCGAAAAAGCTACGGAAATAGGGGTAGATATTATCACTCCTTTAGAATGCGAACATTCGGAACGCCGTACCGTAAAAAAAGAACGCAGCGAAAAAGTGATAACCAGCGCTGTAAAACAATCTTTAAAAGCCTATCATCCGATATGCGAAGAACTAACTCCCTTCCACTCTTTCATCTCCCGCGAATGGAAAGACGCTCAACTTTTCATTGCACACTGCGAAAAAGAAGCGGACAAAATCTTATTGAGCCGTGCCGCCCGTCCGAACGGTAATTACGTTGTCTTGATCGGTCCGGAAGGCGATTTCTCCCTGAAAGAAATCGAAGAAGCCCATCGCCGGGGATTTAAAGATATCTCATTGGGAGAAAGCCGTTTAAGAACGGAAACTGCCGGAGTAATGGCAACGGCCATGTTATACATATTGAACAGTATCTGACATTCCGTATGGTTCTTCGCCATACCATTTTCATATATAATAATGAATCCGACCGCCCTGTCTGTTCAATGCTGTACAACCGACAATACGAACAATAAATATTATCCTTACTAAAAATACCGTAAAAGCCAATGATAAAATACAAACTATTACTTGCCCTTTTCATGTCGTTTTGCATAACGGCATTCGCACAACAAGCCCCGCAAGAACGGTCCCTGCCCGAAAAAGCCGCCCGTATGTTAATCGTAGGTATGCGCGGGACGGAACTTACCCCCGACAATCCGGTTATAAAAGATATTCAGGAAAGAAAGGTCGGAGGCATTATTCTTTTCGAACATAATATCACTCCCACAGAGAAAAAACTGAACTCCATCGAACGATTGCAAAAATTATGCTCCGACTTGCAAAACCTGACCGACGAAAAATTGATTATATCCATCGACCAAGAAGGCGGCAAGGTAAACCGGCTAAAAACCAAATACGGTTTTCCCGATATGGTTTCCCAACAATATCTGGGACAAACAGACAATGAAGACACCACCCGCTATTACGCCGGCATCATTGCAGACCAGCTCAAAATGTTAGGCTTCAACACCAATTTCACCCCTTGTGTAGATGTAAATATCAACCCGGATTGCCCGGTCATCGGAAAAGTGGAACGCTCCTTCTCCTCCGATCCGGCGAAAGTGGCGCATCACAGCATGCTCGTAATCGACGAACACCGTAAACGAGGTATCTATACCGCCGTAAAACATTTTCCCGGACACGGCAGCTCCCGCGCCGACTCCCATAAAGGATTCACGGATGTAACCGACACCTGGCAGGAATCCGAACTATTCCCCTATTACACCATACTCGGCAACAAAGGATGCGATATGGTAATGATAAGCCATGTATTCAACCGCAATATGGATGCCCAATACCCCGCTACCCTTTCCCAGAAAATAATAACGGGAATCCTTCGGGAAGAGCTGGACTGGGACGGCATTGTCATTACAGACGATATGCACATGAAAGCCATTACCGACCTCTATTCGCTCGAAGAATCGTTGGTCCTCACGATCAATGCAGGAACCGATATGATTATCCTTAGCAGCAATATCCCGGGAAATACCGAACCGGTATCCCAACAAGCCATCGACGCTATCGTACATGCTGTCGAAACCGGAGCAATCCCTATGGAACGAATCGACGAAGCCAACCGCCGCATCGATACGCTGCTTTCCAAAGAACCTCAACCCTGAGTATTATAAAAAGCCATATTCGAAATATGGCTTTTTTATATATTTCCACCACCTCAGCTCTTAATATCGGACTTAACCGGATCCTATTGCCGATATGCTTGCCCGGCTACTTTATTTCTTTTATGAATTTAGCAGGCACTCCCCCGACAATCGTATTCCGGGGAACACTTTTCGATACGACGGCTCCCGCAGCGACAATGGCATTCTCACCGATCGTTACCCTAGCAAGAATAGTCGAATTGGAACCTATCCAAACATTTTTTTCAAGTACAATCGGTGCAGGATACATCGCTTTCCGGTCTTCAGGCGCAATACCATGATTAAGCGTCGCAAAAACCACATTATGCCCGATCTGACAATTATCCCCGATCCGGACACCACCATGATCCTGGAAATGGCAGCAAGCATTAATAAACACATTTTCCCCTATCTCGATATTTTTCCCAAAATCCGTATAAAACGGAGGGAATACCCCAAACGAATCAGGAACAGGCTTTCCGAAAAGTTCAGACAATAATCTTCTAACTTCATCAGGAGTATGGTAAGAAGCATTCAACTCAAACGTAATACGCCTCGCTTCATCGCTCATTCGGACCATAAAACGATAAATATCCGGCGTATTCAAAGGATTTCCCGCTTCAACATGTTTTAAAAAATCATTCAATGTCATATAACCTTCAATTTTTATTTCATAATTTACTATCGGAACTACCAACCCGCCAACGGGACCTTTCGCTTCGGAGCAGGAAAAACAGTTTCCAATTCCTGTAAATCTTCTTCTGTCAAATCTATCGACAAACTCCGATAATTTTCCTCTACATGGGCAACCGTTCCCGCTTTCGGGATAGCAATCACTCCGGGATTACGCAGAACCCATGCCAATACTATCTGTGCAGATGTGGCATTATGTCTCCGGGCCACTCCGACCAATCCTTCATGATTCATCAACCGTCCCTCTCCAATAGGAGAATAGGCGATAACCGGGATACGATTGTTTATACACCACGGCAACAAATCATATTCGATTCCCCGGTCTTGCAGGTTATACAATACCTGATCGGCCGCACACCGCTCTCCTCCAGGAATAGCATAAAACCGTTCCATATCTTCGACATCCATATTGCTGACACCCCACATCCGTATTTTACCTGCCTGTTGTAATTCATTCATCGCCCGCACCGTCTCTTCAAAAGGATATTGACCTTTCCAATGCAACAAATATAGGTCGATACAATCCGTTCCCAATTTTTTCAGGCTCTGTTCACACGCATACAGAGTTCCCCGATAACCGGCATTTCCGGGAAGGACCTTACTAATCAAAAAAACTTCATCCCTGCACCCTTTCACCGCTTCCCCTACCAACTCCTCATTATTATACATCTCAGCCGTATCGATAACACTCAGTCCCAAATCGATACCAGCACGCAACGCTCTTATTTCCTCTTTCCGGCATGCAGGAACCTGTCCCATCTTCCATGTTCCCTGACCTAAAGGCGCCACATGCTGCCCGTTACGGAATACAACCGTATGTTTCATATCATTCATTCTTACCTCCAGGCAATCCGCCATAAAACAACATTATTCATACCACGATAATTCGATATGCAAACATACTTTAAAAGGGCAGACCGCATTATACCGGAATTAAGGATAAAATTACCCGGATTACCGTTTTTAACCGGATAAGAGTACCAAAACCACGGAAAGTTTTACCCCAATTACAGTTTTGTTCCACAAATCCGAAACAGGAAAGAAAAATAGATTATTTTTGAAACAGATAAAACTGAAAAGTTATGAACATAGAGGGCATTATGAAAATAGATACCATCGAACAATATAATAATCTGTTCGGTTTTGAAACTCGCCATCCTTTAGTCAGTTTCGTCAATTTCGATACGGTAGAAAGCCAAGGACACTATCGTATGACTGTCGGATTTTATTCGGTATTCCTTAAAGAGACAAAAGGCTGTACAATCAATTACGGAAAAACCATGTACGATTTCGACGACCAGACGATAGTCTGCATCGCTCCGGGACAGACCGTCGGATACACTACTTTAGAAGGTGTACCGTCAAAAGCGAAAGGCATACTGTTTCATCCCGACTTTATCCGAGGTACTTCATTGGGGCAAAAAATAAAAAAATACTCTTTTTTCTCTTATGAAGCCAACGAGGCCCTGCATCTGTCAGCAGAAGAACGCATGATTATCAATAATTGCCTGTCAATCATCCGTACGGAATTGCAACACGCCATAGACAAACACACTAAAGGGCTTATTACCACCAATATCGAATTACTATTGGATTATTGCATGCGCTTCTATGAACGCCAATTTATTACACGCCAAGACATGAATCTCGACGCATTAGCCCGTTTCGAAAAGTTGTTCAACGAATATTTCGACTCCGGACTCACTGCGGAAAAAGGCGTTCCGTCCGTGAAATATTTTGCTGATAAAATCTGCTTATCTCCGAACTATTTCGGCGATCTGGTAAAAAAAGAAACCGGGAAATCCGCCAAAGAATACATCCAACTGAAAATGCTCAATATGGCCAAAGAAAACCTGCTCGACCCGAATAAAACCGTCACCCAAATAGCTTATTTATTGGGATTCCAATATCCGCAACATTTCGTCCGCTTTTTCAAAAAGTATGAAGGCATGACTCCCAGCCAATACAGACAGGCAAAATAGCCGTAATCAGCATTGACGAAAACGAATACCTGATTCTTACGGTATACAGATACGACAAATCCGAAAGGCTTAAAAACTTGCAACAGGCAAAACTATCTGTCTGTTGCTTTTTATATGCAGACAAGGCAACGATACTTTTTCTTTCTTCTCATTTTATCGGAATTTCTGACAACCGGTATTCATTGCTCCAACTTTGAATCCTATAAACGAAACGATTATTTTTTTACAAAAAGCGTGATAGTAAGTGAAGATAGGGATAAAAGAGCCCCGACACCTACAACGCCCGGCCAACCATAGAGAGACCAAACCATGCCCGAAAGTAAAGTGCCGAACGAACCACCAATAAAATAACAACTCATAAAAATCGTATTGATACGGTTCGAAGCCGACGGGCACAACTCAAACAACGTAGCCTGATTGCTTAATTGAATACATTGCATACCAATATCAATCAAAAGAATACCGCCGATAAGCGGCAAATAGTAATCGGCTCCCGCCAGAAATAATCCCCATGCCGTCAACTGCAACAAAGCACCGATACAGTTGAACCGGAACACACCGACACGCCCGATATATTTTCCGGAAAACGTAGCTGTCAGAGCTCCGACAACTCCGCATAGTCCAAGCATCCCCACCACATCGCTGCCCGCATAAAAAGGCGCCTGAGCCATTTTGAAAGCAAGCGATGCCCAAAAACACATAAACGCCCCAAAAGCAAGCGCAGCGCGTACGGAATGCAACCTCAAAAGTGGATATTGCCGAAGAAGCGTGAACAGCGAACGCATTAGGGCCCCGTAACTTCCCGAAAAATTAGATTTTGCATCAGGAAGGACCCGGAAAATAATTATAGCCGAAAATAACATCAATATAGCAGCAATAAGGTACATCTCACGCCATCCGAGCCATTCACCGACAGCTCCGCTAATTATCCGCGAAGCAAGGATTCCTGTCAACAATCCCGAAAGGACAATTCCTACATTCCGGTTCTTATCTTCAGGGCGCGAGTATTGAGCTGCAAAAGGAATAAAAAACTGCGGCACCACAGAACAAATCCCAATAACAAACGAACAAAAATGTATGGCACTTATATTCGAAGCCAAAGCCGTAGCGAACAATGCAAGAACCAACGACGTAAGGTCTATGAGCAAAATGCGCCTCCGACTGTAAAGGTCTGCAAGCGGAATAAGAAAAAGAAGCCCGAGGGCATATCCGCATTGGGCATAAAGCGCTATATGATTAGCAGCAATAGTCGTAATCCCCAGCTCCTGCCGGATCATATCGAGAAGCGGCTGGTTATAATAAAGATTAGCTACAGAGACTCCGGCAATGACAGCCAACGTGTATAACAAGCGATTCGGGAATCCCGCCCCTTCTTTCAATAATGATTTCATTCCGGACGATTTTTGCAAAACAAAACTACAGAAAAGCCGAAAAACATCTCCTATAAATATTTCATAAACTTTCCGAATACGGCATACCCCTTTACCGATACCAAACAAATCAACAACAGCCTCATCAGAAATTCCGGAACCGATATGCGGGGATATACAATCCCTGCTTCATATCAATAAAGCGGATATCCTAAACAGACATATACACCGAACATCCAAAGATTTTTCTATTTCTGCCTGAAATAAATCTGAATAGGTACTCCCGAAAAATCCCACCGACTTCTTATCTTGTTTTCCAAAAAACGGCGGTATGAATCCTTTACATACTGCGGAAGATTGACAAAAAATGCAAAGGCCGGAGTAGGCGAAGGCAACTGCTGGGCATATTTAATTCGTATGTATTTCCCCTTTATCGAAGGCGGAGGCGTTTCTTCAATTATAGGCAATATATAATTGTTGAATTCAGATGTAGGAATTCTTCTCTTTCTCGCTTCATAAACCTGTATCGCCATTTTCAGCACTTCAAAAATCCGCTGTTTATTCAATACGGAAGTAAAGACGATAGGGACATCGTTAAACGGCGCTAATTTTCTTTCCAACTCCTCTTTATAACGTTTCATCGTACTCGTTTCTTTCTCTACCAAATCCCATTTATTCACTACGATAACGCATCCTTTCTTATTTTTGACGATCAAGTGAAAGATATTCATATCTTGCGCTTCTATTCCGGAAAGCGCATCCAACATCAGAATACATACGTCGGCACTCTCTATGGCACGGACAGAACGGAGCACGGAATAGAATTCGATATCTTCCGTCACCTTCGTTTTTTTGCGTAGTCCGGCCGTATCTATCAGGAAAAAGTCCATTCCGAACTTATTATAACGGGTATGAATCGCATCCCGCGTCGTTCCCGCAACAGGTGTAACGATATTCCGTTCCTCTCCCAATAAAGCATTGGTCAAAGAAGATTTTCCGACATTCGGACGCCCTACAACAGCAATCTTAGGCAATTCGAGTTCCTCTTCCGACACCGCATTTTCCGGCAACGCATTATATACCGCATCCAATAATTCACCGGTTCCGCTACCGCTCATCGATGAAACGGTAATCGGATCGCCCAACCCAAAACTATAAAATTCATGGGCTCCATACACCCGATCATTGTTATCGACTTTATTGACAGCTACGACCACTTTTTTATTGCTGCGGCGCAACAGGTCCGCCATTGCATCGTCAAGGTCGGTAATACCGGTAGTCACATCTACCATAAAAATAATCACATCGGCCTCTTCAACCGCCAACACGACCTGTTTACGAATCTCTTCCTCAAAAACATCGTCGCTATTTACGGCATAGCCTCCCGTATCGATTACCGAAAACTCTTTCCCCCGCCAATCGGTTTTCCCGTAATGACGGTCACGTGTCGTACCCGACGTATCGTTTACAATAGCCGCACGCCTCCCTACCAAACGGTTGAACAATGTACTCTTACCCACATTCGGGCGACCGACTATAGCTACTATATTTCCCATATGTAAAAATATTTTTGCAAAGATAGGGATAAAAACCGAAAGACAATGCAACGCAACAGATTCCTCCCTGCTTTCCCGAACAAACCCAACTATCCATAAACCTCCCCGACAAGACCGGATAAATCTCCGCCAGCCGCAACATCTTTTCCCTTATATCATTTTATTACCTTATTCCCGATTATCGGCAAGTTCTTTGCGCCAACTCTCCGCTTTCTTCAGCTCGCCTGCCGATTCATAAAAATCTATCAGTTTTAAAATCGCCGCATTCAAACTTTCTGCATACTGCGACATTCCATATAATTCGCCTATTCTCCGGTATCCCTTCACTACTTCGAGATAACAAGCCTCCGCCTTTTCGAGCTTTTTCACCTCATCCCGATACAAATCCCCCAAGACATTATTAATTCCGGCTACGGCAAAAAGCTCTTTCCAATACAACTCTTCCATACCACGCCCCTCACACAATGCAGCCAACGCTTTTACATATATATTTTCCGCCTCCTCAATATGTCCCATTCTTCGATATATATCACCCAAAGCATTCTGAAAAAGAACCATATCCGACAAAAAATTACTGTCCTGTTTCAGAAATTCCTCACTGATAGCCAATCCTTCCTCTATGCTTGCCTTTTCCAAATCCGAGCACCCTTTTTCCTTGTATATAAGCGATAAATTCCATACCGCGCTGATTATTCCCGGAGGGACTTCATACTCATCGTCATAACTATTTTTATACGCTTCAACAGACCGCCTGAACATCTCCTCCGCCAAATCCAAATCATTCCGCCCGGCATATAAATTTCCCAACCGGAAAAGATAAGCAGCTAACGGTGTCACCAAATAATCGTTTCCTTGTTCTTCCCGAATCTCCTGCTCATATTTTTCCAGGCCTTCCAAAAGAATCCGATCGACAGAATCCAAACCGGTCATCTCCCGGATAAACGGTTCTTCTGCCGATACCCATTTATACTCCGTTTCTTCACGGCCACCCCCAACTCTTTTATCTCCCATATACCCGAAAAGGAAACGAAAATCGTAATGTCCGGCCTCCTCTTTTCCGGTATTCCTGCAAGACGTCACCCCCACACAATATTGTATTCCGTCTGTTACATTTACCGGTATCAACTCTTCTTCATCCAATCCGTATTCTTCTGTCAATACACGCAAAACCGCTCCGGCAAACGATTCATCCTCCGGCAAGAGTTCTCCTGCGGGGAAACTCCATTCAGACTGCACATCGTTATTTACCAAAAACACTTCCCGTTCCGGCAAATGAACGACAACTCCGCTCACAGTAATAGCTCCTGCCATTTTATCGCTTTCTCCGGTATTTTCAAACATAGCTCCAACATCTTTGCCGGCAGCATCTTTCAGATGCCTCAACTGTTCCATTATTTCCTGTTTCGTTATCATACCCGTTTCCATATTTTCAATTATTCCACCGAATTTCAGTTCGGTTTTGAATCCGAAATAAAAAATTCATCATAATTCTTTTCACACTCCTCCACCCCTTTATTTTTCAAAACCATTTTTACAAAAATAAGTAAAAAACAATAATATCCGGCAAAGAAA
The DNA here is from genome assembly GCA_018710935.1 of Candidatus Avirikenella pullistercoris. Classification (GTDB taxonomy): domain Bacteria; phylum Bacteroidota; class Bacteroidia; order Bacteroidales; family Rikenellaceae; genus Avirikenella; species Avirikenella pullistercoris. Next base: position 11,538 of record DVIX01000042.1, read on the forward strand.
GCATACAACAAGTAATTTCATCTTATTTCGGGCTGCCGAATAAAAAAGGCTGCCTGACAATCGCAGGCAGCCTTTTTTCTATTAAAAATATCTGTTAGTTTTCGATTCCTTTCTTTCTCATCATATCGTAAGCTATCGGAGTCGCTACGAATACAGACGAAAGCGCACCGATTATGATACCGAACATCAAAGCGAAAACGAATCCCCGGATCACTTCACCTCCGAAAATGAATATCGCAAGCAAAACGACTACGGTAGTTCCGGTCGTATTTACCGTACGAGCCAAAGTGGAGTTAATCGCTTCATTGATATTCCGTTTGATATCGCGCTTCGGATACAGCGTACGATATTCCCGAATACGGTCGAAGATAACCACTTTATCGTTAATAGAATAACCGATAATGGTCAAAATCGCCGCAATAAAGGATTGATCGACATCCAAAGTAAACGGCAATACTCCATGCAAAAGCGAGAATACACCGATCGTCAAAAAGGCATCATGGAACAAAGCGATAACACCGCCCATTGCCCATTGCCAGGTTTTAAACCGGATAGCGATATAAATACCGATCGCCAACAACGAGAAGATAACCGCAATCAACGCATTAATCTTAATATCATGTGCTACACTCGGACCTACCTTATCGGACGATACGATACCATAAGGACTGACCATCGTTGTCATAAACTCTTCTTCAGAAAGGTCGGTTTTAAACAGAGGAGCCAACGCCTTATACAACATGCCGTTAATTTCATCCGTTACTTCATCCCCTTCTTCCGCATATTTGTATTGAGTAACGATACGTACCTGGTCACCGCCTTCACCGAACTGTTTTACTTCCATACCTTCGGAAAATTCCGTCAGCAATGCTTCACGAACTTCATTAGTCGTTACAGGCGTATCGAAACGTACGACATACGCACGGCCTCCGGAGAAATCTACACCGTAGCTCACACCCCGAACAATCAAAGAACCGATTGTAATCAATATCAATATAGAAGAAATGATATACGTATATTTACGGGCATCGACAAAATTGTACTTAGTATGCGCTAAGAAATCTTCCGTATATTTATTGGAGAAATAGATATTCTTATCGCGTTGCAACATGGCAACGAATATCAATCTCGTAATAAAGATAGAGCAGAATAACGAAGTGATGATACCGATGATAAGAGTCGTTGCAAAACCTTGTACAGGGCCTGTACCGAATGCGAACAACACGATACCGGTAATAAGCGTCGTAGCGTTACCGTCGATAATTGCAGAATAAGCATGTTTGAAACCATCGGCAATGGATAGGCTCAATCCTTTTCCTGCTCTCAACTCTTCTTTAACACGTTCATAAATAATCACATTGGCATCTACCGCCATACCCATCGTCAATACGATACCCGCAATACCGGGCAAGGTAAGCACCGCCCCGAAAGAAGCGAGCACCCCGAACAGGAAGAACAGGTTAGAAATAAGCGCGATACTGGCAACGAGACCTGCCGTATGATAGAAACAAATCATATAAACAAGCACCAATACGAATGCAAGGATAAACGACATCATCCCTGAATTGATCGATTCCTGTCCCAAAGACGGACCGACAACCGCTTCCTGAATAATCCGCGCCGGAGCCGGCAATTTACCGGATTTCAACACGATAGCAAGGTCGTTCGCTTCATTGTAGGTAAAGTTCCCTGTAATGCTCGAACGCCCCCCTGTAATTTCGCCGTTAACACGCGGAGCGGAATATACATAACCGTCCAACACGATAGCGATGCAATTACCGATATTGTCGGCCGTAAGGCGTGCCCATGTCTTCGCTCCTGTCGGATTCATAATCATAGAAACTTCGGCAGCAGCACCCCCCATCTGAGAATATTCCGGGCGGGCTTCCACTACTGCACTACCGTCGAGCGGAGCTTGTCCGTTCTTCGTATTCGCTTTAATAGCATACAACTCAAAAACAGTTCCGCCGACATCGGATGCTTTCACACCCCACATCAATTTCAAATCACGCGGCAACATCTGTTTGATTTGCGGCATTGCAAAAATTGCATTTATCTTAGCAGTATCGCCTGCAAGTGCCTGTCCTACAATCGGACCTTGCCCTATATAACCGCTCTGCGGATCGATAATCGGCGACAAAACGCTGAATAAAGGAGCAGAAGCAGAAGCATTATCCATTTCTGCAAACGGATCATTCACATTGGCAAGAGAATCGATTTTACTCAACAAAGCACTCTCTTCCGCGTTCAATTCCGTATTGCCTGCAACTTCAACCACTTCTTCGGTAACCTCTTCTACCGCATTTTCTTTCCCTTTATTATTGTCTCCCTGTATCAATGCAAGACGGTCGTTAACCTGACGCAGAAGCGGGAAAATTTCCGTATTGTCGTAAGTAGCCCAAAACTCCAAAGATGCGGTTCCCTGAAGCAATCTTCTTACACGCTCCGGTTCTTTTACACCCGGTAATTCAACCAAAATACGCCCTGAATTTTCCAAACGTTGGATATTGGGCTGAGTAACTCCGAAACGGTCGATACGGTTACGGAGCACATTATATGAATTGGTAATGGCATCATCTGCCTGTTGGCGCAATACCCGAATTACCTCGTCATTGCTCATGCCCGGTTTTATCTGCTCACGCAAATCGTAAGTAGAGAAGATGGAACTGAGCCTGCCTGCCGGATCGATACGCGAATACGCCCGTGCAAACAAGGTAAGATAATCGTCCCGACTATTGGCCTGCATCTGTTTCGCTTCAGCCAAAGCCTGGTTAAACGCCGGATCAGGATTATTACCGGAAAGAGCGCGCAACACATCTTCCACGGATATTTCCAACATAACGTTCATACCGCCCCTCAGGTCCAACCCTAAGTTTATCTCTTTATCCTTGCATTCGCTGTAAGTATATTTCACAAATCCAAGGTTGTAAACTACCTCGGACTTCACAGAATCCAGGTAGAGCTGTTCAAGGTTGGCATCGCCCCCGGCATACTTTCGAGCCTTATTCTCGACAGAACGGGTAACGACTGTGAAAGAAAGCTGGTATAAACAGGCCAGCGCCAACACAATCGCTAAAAATTTAAGTGCGCCTTTGTTTTGCATTTCGTTTCGAATAATATTATATTTGACATTAAAATTATCTAAACAACGTAAAATTATTCAATTTGACTTGCAAATATAGCTTTTTTAATTCCTTTTGCAATATATTTGCCAGCAGATTTTCATCAAATAATTAAAAAACATGCATCCTGCGATGACAGAAAAGTTCTGGTTTATCAATAATCTACAAACATTTTTAACCGGCAACGGCATCTCGGCAGGAGTTTCCAATATCATCACCTTTTGCAGCGCCGTAATCCTGCTTTTCATATTTTTACGGCTATTGGACATTGTCGGCAATAAACTTATTATCAATATCGTTCACCACGCAGTCAGAAAAAGTTCCAACAAATGGGACGACCTGCTTCTGGAGCGGCACTTTTTCCGTAGGATTCTGCGTTTTATCTTCGCCGTTATACTCATTTTCTTCATCGAAACCGTATTTACGGGATTCAGCCCGAAACTGATAAAAGGGGCATCGGCCATAACCAAATGCCTCGCTATTTTCTTTATACTGAAAGCCCTGGCTGCTCTATTGGACGTCGTGAACGATATCTATATGACGCTTCCTCGATTCGACGGGAAAAGTATAAAAGGCTATGTTCAAAGCGCCAAAATTATCTTTTACATTATCGGCGCAATGGCCGCCATATCGCTTATCTTCAATATTCCGATAGGAACGCTGCTGGTCAGTTTAGCAACATCGGCAGCAATTCTTACCCTCGTATTCAAAGACACTATATTGGGATTCATCGCATCCATACAATTAGCCGCACAGGATATGGTACGCCTGGGAGACTGGATAGAAATGAAAAGCAAAGGTGCCGACGGAACCGTTATCGATATCAATGTGACTACCGTAAAAGTCCAGAACTGGGACAACACTATTACCATGATTCCCATTTACTCCATGGTCAGCGAATCGTTCATCAACTGGCGTGCAATGGAAAACAGTGCCGGACGGCGTTTCAAACGCCCTTTCCTGATAGACCTGAACTCCGTAAAAACCGTTACGGACGAAGAGTTGGAACAGTACCGCACCCTCGATACGACAAGCCAATATTTCGATGAAATCATGGAAGAAAAAAATATGTTTTCCCCTTCCGAAACCACAAACCTATCCCTTTTCAGAGCCTATCTCAATATCTATTTAAAGCATCATAAAAACGTAAACAGCGAACTCACTTTACTGGTCCGTTACCTGCCCATGACCGACAACGGACTCACTATCGAGATATACGGTTTTACCAAACAAAGGAGATTCACCGCACATGAAGCGGCAATGAACGAAATCACGGAACATATCGTCGCCGCTACCCGTATTTTCGGAATACAGCTTTATCAACGCAGTTCTAATTTCCAAAAGACAAATACTCCCGACGAAGACAGCCTCCCGACAAGAGCGGATTAATAAACGCTATCTTCCTTTCCCTCCAGAAAAGTTTCCAACTAACGGCAACCGATACCGTTACAAAACATTACATTTTCCTTTAAACGGGAAAGGGACATTATACAAGACAAAAGGGGCATACATAATGCCCCTTTCCTGTCAATCCGTATTTTCGTTACTCTTTCTTTACTGTATCTGGTTACAATATTGGTTATAACTTTTCATTACCTTTTGCACGAATGCAAGTGTTTCATTACTATGAAATTTCCCGTTTTTGACACTTTCGTCAAGATAATATCTGGCATCGGATTTCTTATCCAAATATTTGGCGATATTTTCCCACGCATTCGGGTCCTCCCCATATTTACGCGCCAGACGACGGGCATCGAGGACATGCCCTATCCCTCCGTTATAACATGCCAGGATAATACATAATTTATCGTATTCGCTCGTTCCCGGGCTGAAATGAAGCAACGCTTCTATCTCATCCATCAATTTAAGGGCCGCTTTAATATTCTTTTCCGGCTCCATCAACTCATCCACCGATATATCGAATTGTTCTGCGATAGAAGGCATTACCTGCATGATTCCCTGCGCTCCGCGGCGTGAAACGACATTCGGGTTGAAACGGGATTCATGGTAAGCAATGGCGGACACAAGCCTCCAATCGCGTCCTACACTATCTGCTTCCCGTTTAATAATATCATCGAAAGGAGAAATACCGTTCAGCGGTTTTACATACCCCTGTTGTACGACCTGCCGCAGAAAATCGTTTTCGTAATAAAGGGCATGCAGAGCAGCATAATCTTCTGTATCTCGGAAAGCAGCTACCCAATTATTGAACGAGGATTCCAATCCATCACCTGCCCCTCCGACAAACATTACCGAAGCGACTTCTTCCCCGAAATTATAAATATTCTTCACATTGTTGTAAAGATGGCATCCTAATTCTCCCTCCAGCTTTTCACAAACCAAGAAATCGATATCCCCCTTATCAAGAGAAGCTATGAGGTTCAAGGCATTCGCATACGAAATAACCGCCGTATTGCTGACCGAATCGAGCCACCGGTTATATGCCTTAGTTGCCGTAAAACCTTGTGTCAGGACTACATTATTGTTTTTTACCACCTCTTTCAGATTATCGGAGGGAACTTTTTTATCCGTCAATTTTTTCTTATTCCCCAACACCACGTACTCCGTCACATATACGGGTTCCAACAAATGGTATTTCAGGGAGCTTTCTTCCGCATATTTGGACATAGCGACCACCATATCCACTTCTCCCCTATCCAACATTTTCCGCGCATTATTAACACTTTTCTGAGGGACAACCGTCAGATCCACCTCCAAAAAATCGGCAAAAGATTTTAAGATATCGTATTGAAAGCCATAAGGCTCGCCGTAAAAAGTAAAATACCCCGGCAGGTTTACATCCATGGCGACCACCAATTCGCCTTTCTCCTTAATGGATGCTATCGAGGATTTGTTTATACCCCTGCTATTTTTTTCTATGAATACAATCGTAACTACAAATAAAGAAAGAAGAATAACCGTTAAAGATACCGTTAATATTTTTCTCATACATTTTCCATTGGTCGGGCGAGTAACATGCCAAAATGGCCTAATCATAGAAGTTCCACGATACTCCGAACTTAAACATTCTACGGTTCAAAGGATAATGCGCTACCTGGAAATACTCCCTGCCACCGAACAATTCATAATTGAAATGCTGCAATTTGACAAGAAACCGCAAACGCTTCCATTTTCCTGAAATAAAAGCATCCATCCAAATATAATCGCCTGTTTTTACCTGCCGTTGGTTATAAAACTGCATAATGGCAGGATTATATCCGAAGCCGTAATAACTGGTATTGTAATAGCCATCGACACCTATCTGCATCCTAAGCACATTTTTTACAATACTGAACTCGTAGAAGTAAGTCGCATTGGCCGCAACCAATGGTACCGGGGCTACATCCTGAGCAGAGCTCCATTGAAGCAACACCCTGTTATTCAAGTGAAGTCCGGCAATCCGGAAATCCTTTTGGAGGTACACTCCCGTAACACTCAATGCGCTGCCATACTGCGCCGGCAATGATTCGCTATTATAATAAACCTTATGATTGATAAGGCTCTGCGACATTCCGGCCTCTATCCCCACAGAGGGTATGGAAAGCCGCACATTGAAACGGGTCTCATTCTCTTTTTTAAAAGAGTTATTCCACGCATAGTGGTTAGAGAAATATTGTTCAGCCCAATAACTCGGTGTCCGCATATCGTACTGAACATCTGCAGAGAGCGTGATAGGACGGTCTTTTATAAATGCGCTCAGCGTTATATCGCCGCCTATCGTCATATCCTGGTTGCGGTAACCTATCGGCGTATATTTAAAATGTCCGCCCCAAGACAAATATTTTTTCAGTTGCCCGCTTACATTGGCATATACATAAACACTGTTCTTTACAGTACCTTTCGAAGGCGTCATATATTGCGCCATCGTAAAATAGTAATAATGTTCATTCCTGAAACCTATCCCTCCATCAATCGTACCAAATATTCCCTGCCTGTTATAAGGTTGCACCTGCGCAAACAACCGGACATCCAAAAGCCGTTGATTAATGGAATCGCAACTTTCGTAAGGGTTGATAAACCAATTCTGATAAAATCCGTCCTGCGTCTCATTCCGGGTATCGGTATAGGTCTTTTTATAACGGGTATATTCAAAAGAATTTCCGATAAAAACAGCAGGCACATCCGCCAATGTTTCATTCTCCTCTTCATTCACCTTTACAAGGGGGATTCCGTACGACTGCGTGATATAAAACGTATTTCCTTTATAAATATTACGTGCATCCCTCAGGTTCATGGTAAGGTTCTGAGGCAAATCTATCAATGTGTCTTTTACTTCCCGGTCATCGAAAAGCCCTCCGTTTTCACGAATATCCCCCATATTATAAATATAACCGGCATGTACGGAATAACGTTTTCCCGTATGAGTAAAAGCAATGGAAAGATTCTTGTCTTTGGAACGTTGGTTATGGTACATCCCCCGCGTCCCGTTATTCCGATAATCGAGATTAAAGGAAGAGGAAGGCGAGATATTTTGCGAATGCAGCACCCTTAACTGCTCTTCCGCCCTCAAAGTCTGACCCGACATGAAATAGGAAAGTTGCGTAAAGGGTCGTTTGGCATTGAAGAATCTGGCTGTAGAGGGTGTAAACAGATACATGTCATAAGCGTCGAGAAACGAAAATAGAGTATTCTGCGGACGATTATAAAAATTCAAGGGAACGGCAGCCCCGCCCA
>DVIX01000043.1 GCA_018710935.1 Candidatus Avirikenella pullistercoris
CTTAAATCGATCCCTAATATTTTTGTAGCTCCTTGTTCTTCTGCGAACTTGCAGTGCCAGCCATATCCGCACCCCAAGTCAAGAACAGATTTTCCTTCTAACGAAGGAAAATAAAACTAAAACCACAATAATTTTTATATTTCTTTTCTTTGGCGTACAACCTCATAAAGCATTACCCCTGCCGCAACAGAAACATTCAGGGACTCGATTTTTCCTAAAACGGGAATAGCCAATTTTTCATCGCAAAGCTTAAGCACCTCATTGGAAATACCTACATCTTCAGCCCCCATAATAAGAACCGTAGGTTTTGTAAAATCTGCCTTATAATATTGTTTATCGCTTTTTTCCGTAGCTGCAATAAGCTGCATTCCCTGCTCTTTAAAATATTTCAACGTATTGCGGACACTCCCTACACGGCACACAGGAATCGTATGAAGTGCTCCGGCAGAACTTTTTATAGCATCGGAATTAACAGGAGCACTATTCTTTAACGGAACAATCAAAGCATCTACCCCCGCACACTCGGCAGTACGTGCTATCGCTCCGAAATTACGGACATCGGTCACACCATCCAGAACCACAAATAGAGGCAGTTTTCCCATTGCTTTTACATTTTCCGCTATCTCCGTAATATTGGCATACTCGATAGCAGAGGTCTGGGCAACTACTCCCTGGTGATTCCCTCTCGTTAAACGGTTCAACTTCTCAATCGGAACTTCCTGAAAAGCAACCTTACGTTCTCTGCAAAGCCCTTTTAATTGTTCCATAACAGGTGAATCGGCTCCCCGTTTGATATATATCCTATCGAACTGCTTACCTGCTTCTATCGCTTCTATTACGGGACGTACACCGAAAATCAATAAATTGTCTGCCATCGAATATTTTTATTATTAAAGACTCAACTTAATTTACAAATATAATCACTTATATATTCCCTGATACATTTACCGCTGCTTCCAACTCTTCAGATGCTTTCTCCCACCGATGCATCGCTTTATTCAAATTTTCTTTCAATTTATTGTAAGCATCGAAAATAGCCGGATCCCGCAGGTCGAGATTATATTTTTCCGGATGCGCCAATTGTTCTCCCCGTTCTTCAATCTCTTTTTCCAACTGTTCTATTTCAGCCTCTGCCCGCTCCACCTCATTACGCAATTTACGAAAGATACGCTCCTGTTCCTTCTTCTGTTCATACGAAATCTTCGATTTTTCTTTTACATCTCCGGTTCCCGTAGAAACGATATTCTCTGTCTTTAAATCCAAATCGGCAAGCGATTCGAGCCTGCGCTTTTCCAAAAAATCATATATTCCTCCCAAATGTTCTTTCACTATTCCGTCCCGGAACTCATAGACCTTATTTACCAATCCATCCAAAAACTCCCGGTCATGAGAAACTACGATTACGGTCCCGTCATAATCCTGCAAAGCCTGTTTTAATATATCTTTGGAACGCATATCCATATGATTGGTCGGTTCATCCAATACCAACAAATTATAAGGTTCCAGCATCAGTCTTGCCATGGCAAGCCGGGAACGCTCTCCCCCTGAAAGCACCTTCACTTTTTTGTCGATATCTTCTCCCCGAAACAAAAAGGCTCCTAATATATCCCTCAAACGGGTACGTATATCGCCTACCGCTACCCTATCCAACGTATCGAAAACCGTAAATTCACCCTCCATCAGATCATCCTGATTTTGGGCATAATAGCCGATATGCACATTATGTCCTATCCGCACCGTCCCCCGAGTTACATCGGTATCCCCCACAATCATACGGGCAAAAGTAGTCTTTCCCTCTCCATTACGCCCGACAAAAGCGATCTTCTCTCCACGCTCGACAATAAAATCAGCCCCGGAAAAAATATGCTTATCCCCGAATGACTTTCCCGCATCCTTTACCTCCAACACAATTTGTCCCGAACGGGGAGCCGGCGGAAATTTAATACGCAAAGCAGAATTATCTTCTTCATCTACTTCTATTATATCCAATTTTTCCAACTGTTTGATACGCGACTGTACCTGATTGGATTTAGTCGGTTTATAACGGAAACGGGCGATAAAATCTTCAGTATCCTGTATCATTTTCTGTTGGTTCTCATATGCAGCCCGTTGTTGCTCCCTGCGCTCCCTACGCAACTCGACAAACTTACTGTAAGGCACCTTATAATCATAAATATGCCCCAACATAATTTCTATTGTACGAGTCGTTATCGTATCCAAGAATTTCCGGTCATGGGATATTAAAACCACCGCGCCCTTATAATTTTTCAAATATCCTTCCAGCCATTGAATACTCTCTATATCCAAATGATTCGTAGGCTCATCCAATAACATTACTGAAGGATGTTTCAACAGGATTTTCGCCAATTCGATACGCATTCGCCAACCACCGCTGAATTCATTCGTATAACGTACAAAATCACTCCGTTTAAATCCCAATCCCAACAATGTTTTTTCAATTTCGGCATCCCGGTTAGCTCCGCCTATTATTTGATAACGATCATTAGCATCCGTCAAATCATGCAATAATTTCTCATAAGCAGAAGAATGATAATCATCCCTCTCCGAAATTTCTGCAGTTAAAGCAGAAATTCTTTTTTCCAATTCCAGAACTTCTTCAAAAGCCAACGACGTTTCCTCAAATACTGTCCGTCCATCAGTAATCTTCATCTGCTGAGGCAGATAACCTATGGTACAGTCCCCGCTTTTCGAAACGCTGCCGGAAGACGGCGTTAATTCCGAATTTATGATTTTTAATAAAGTAGATTTTCCTGCTCCGTTTTTTCCTACCAAACCGATACGGTCTTTCTCTCCTACCAGAAAAGAGATATCTTTAAATAAATCTTCTCCTCCAAACGTTACGGTCACTCCGTTTACAGAAATCATTTCCGATATGAAAATTTTAATTACGCCAACAATAATTTTTCAATAGTCTGCCGGGGATTTTCACTTTTAAATACCGCATTCCCCGCAACCAATACATCACATCCTGCATCAAACAAAGTTGCTGCATTTGCCAAAGAAACTCCTCCGTCTATCTGAATCAATGTTTCAGTATTTCGTTCCCGAATCATACGACGCAAACGCCTGACTTTATCGACACTCTCCGGAATAAAACTCTGAGCTGCAAATCCGGGATTTACAGACATAATAAGCACCATATCCGCTAAATGCACCACTTCTTCAATAGCAGACAATGGAGTATGAGGATTCAAAGCAACGCCGCATTTCATCCCCAACGCACGAATATTTTGCACCGTACGGTGCAAATGTACGCATGCTTCCGCATGTACTGTCAGATAATTCACGCCCGCTTGTGCAAAACGTTCTATATAACGATCAGGCTCTATAATCATTAAATGGGCATCCAACACTTTATCCGTCTTTTTCCGAATTGCTTCTATCACAGGAAATCCAAACGAAATATTCGGAACGAACACCCCATCCATAATATCTAAATGGAACCACTCTGCCTTACTGCCGTTCAACATCTCTATATCTTTATCCAAATCGGAAAAATCAGCAGAAAGAAATGACGGCGAAATAATCCTGCTCATAATTTTAACTTTTTAATTTTCTAAACTGCTTAAACTTCTCACAATACTCCATCTTCTACTGCCCAATTATAAATCAATCAATATAAAAACGGAACGGTCTATCGGCAAAGGTTCATTCCTGTCCCGCCAAATTCCCTCCAATATCAAACGCTCTTTCTCTTCATCGATACCCCTCGTTATTTCAAATACCGGCCGTTCTATTTTCGCAGCTTCTATACGGAAAGAAGGCCTGATAATCCTTGAGAATACCTCTTCCCTCGAATTCGGACGTAAATCCCCATGCCATTCGAATCCTTCCAAGTTAAGCTCTAAATCATCAGGAATCTTGTCCATAGGATAAATAGCCGACACCACATCGCTTATCCATTTAATCCGATCCAATTTACTACTGTCAAATGTTATTTCCATAGATGCAGAAGTCGCTGTGAAAAGCGCTTCCAACATCCCGTCCGAATCCTCTTTATAATAACGTGTTTCTGCATTTCCGTCTATATAAACGATATCCAGTTCATTATTTTTAAAGTAAGCTTCCATAAACTTTCCCCGTATCTGGTTATAACGCCCCTCTTCTTCCAACTTTTGAGCTATAATAGGGAAATCATACAGTTCAGCCACATCCAACTGCTCATTATAAGTATAAATAACGATATATCGAGATGTTATTTGATTCTCCTCATTCCAGACAATCGGGTTATTATACATGTGTATCGTAGAATCAACCGACATAACGACCAAAGAATCGCATATCGACTGCATATCGTTTCTGAAAATCTTAACCTTATGTGCCCCTCGAATAACATAATCGGAAGAATCCGCTTCCCGCTTTTCCCGTCCGATAATCAAAGAATCCAACGGCAACTGCAAAGAATCAGCCTGCATACTGTCGGGTATCTGAATAACCGAATCCGCTTCTTCTGAAAGTGCGGCCAACTCCTCATACATTTTCCGTTTAGCCTCTCGTTTTTCCGCTTTTGCTTCCCGAATAGCCGCCCGTTCTTCCGCTTTCTGCCGTTTTCTTTCTTCCTTCGCTAAACGTTTTAACTGACGAGCTGTTAATTCTTCAGTATCAACTATTTTTATACTATCTGTTTTTTCCAACGAAAGGCTGTCCGGCAACGACACTGCCATAGAATCCGACCCTTGAAGCAAAACTGAATCCGCTACCTGGTCATAAGATAACGAATCTGAAATTTCCTGAGATACCGAATCTTTCAAATCAAGGGCAGGAAATACCCAAAGCGTATCCGCCCTCATAAACGTAGAATCCGATTCCCCGTCCGCATAACTGATAACCGATGGATTTCCTGTCATAATCACATGGCGGACATCTCCCCAATAATGCCCGTAATCTCCAAAAGAAAGGAGCATCTGAACAGTATCCAATATCTGGATATTCTGTTTCAGTATTGCCTCGTTTTCCCTACTCCGGTAATTAATACTATCTGCCCACAATTCCTGCTCCTCTGTCAGAATATAAGCATTCTTCGTAAAATCGTACACTTCATCGGGACGGCTGTACGTTCCATGATCAGCTATCAAAAATTCTCCCTCATGATTCCATATATCGGTCTTTTTATAAAAAGTAACCAATTCCGTTTCCAAATTGAAACCTATCGAATCGGTTTTGATCTCATAATTATCGTTCTTCATCGACACATTTCCGATCAACACGACCTCACGGGTATCCGTATAATATTCTCCCTCGTCCGACTCCATCAGATTATCTCGTTGAGCGACTGTTCCTCCTCCGTAATAACTCCCTTTATTTTCCAACGTATTGAACTCCATATTACGGGTATACATTACGGCATCTTTATCTATCGTCTTAATCAATGGGGCATATATTCGGGCGATATTCGTTTCCCCGTTATACGTAAAACGGTCCCCATATATAAAAGTAGAATCATTATTGATAATCACATTGCCCACACCTTCCATATTTTGTTCGCTATAACGGTATGCCGTATCGCATGTTATAATAGTTCCGTTATGGTGGAAAGCAACATTCCCGATAAGCTCTATATAAGCCCCCTGCTCATGTATTTTTGTCAAATCGCTCCGATACTCCACTTTCGCTTTCTCCTGAGAAAAAAGCGAAAGGGCAAATAAAAAGCACGCCGTAAAAGCAAGAGTTTTTCTCAACATTCTTTATCAGGATATTCTTAATCTTAAACACTTAAAACCATTAAAAGAGTTTATCTTCCGATAAACTCTTTTCTATTGTTCCATTCTTTCTATTTCAACCAGTTGGTATTTTCCAATTTAATCGTACTGCGATACGGTTCCTCTATACGAACAAACATTTCCGCAATCTTCTTATTCAACCACTCCTGAAATACTTCTTCCTTTTTTTGTCCTAGAGTATATTCCTCCAACAAGGAATAGTCTTCTTTCAGATTAGCCGAATGGGCAGGAATATATTCAACCAATTTAATTACTTTAACCGATTCATCCAGTTTGTTGTCATAAGATTCAAAAACCTTGCTTATATCGCCTACTTTCAAATTTTTAATATATTCATAATCCGGCCCTAACGCCTCACGATAAAACCGATTGGATTTCATACGAGGGCCATACATCTCCATTGTTTTATTAACCACAATTCCTTCATTCAAAGCACTTTCCTCATCATCCGAATACTTTACGGCAGCTTCTTCAAAAGTGATATTTCCCTCATTTATTTCCTTTACAAGGCTATCTAGCTGCGCAACGGCTTGTGCTTTTTGCTCCCCGTCGAATTTAACTTTCATCAATATATGACGGCAATGATATAACCCGTTATCATTATCGATCAATTCGATAATATGAAAACCGAATTCTGTTTCCACTATTTCAGAAACCTGTCCCGGTTTCAATGCAGACAACGCTTCAGCAAAAGGAGCCACAAAGGATTCTTTCGGTTGCGGATCCATCTCTCCGCCACGTATTGCAGATCCCACATCTTCGGAGTACATACGTGCTAACGCTGCAAAATTGGCACCATTCAAAATCCTATTGCGCAAATCCAACAACTGTTCTTTCACATTTAAACGCGCTTCGTCCGTTTGAGGTGGATATTTAACAATCTGTGCATATACATATTGTTCCGGAACAACCGGCATACTATCCTTATCAATTTGCTTGACATATTTTGCCACATCAGAAGGAGTCATTGTAACATCCTCCTGAATCGATTGCCTCATATTCAAAGCCATTTGCTGTTCCTGAATCGACCGCCGTATTTGGTCACGCACACTGAATATAGGTTTATGGAAATATTCTTCAACTGCTTTTGCAGACCCTCTATCCGCAATAAATTGCTGTATTCTGCGTTCCGTTTCAGCATTGATTGTCGATTGATTTACCGTAATAGAATCTATAGCTGCCTGACTCGCTAATAACTTCTGCATCAAAAGCGCCTCCAACGCCTCACCTTCGGGATTCGCCCCCGTATATCCCCTCGCTTGATACTCCTCTGCCAAATAGGCTTCCGCTACCTTCAACTCCGACAACAATATCATGGAATTCCCCACTACGGCAACTATTTCATCTGCAATATAACGCTCTCGTTGAGGCTGTTCCTCTTGTGCACGAACAACACCTATCCCTCCTATCGAAAATATTAAAAACAGTACTAAAAACTTTTTACAATTTATTATCATCGTTTTTCCTTATTACGCGGGTTAAAAATTCAAAATTAGGATAAATTAACAAATACATCGTATTTTACATCAATTTTCTTCTTTGGTTTTATTTAAGACTGTATCTATCTGTACTTTAATACGTCCATCCTCAAGCGCCTGCATATAAATACTGTCCTCTACCTGTTTTATATAATCCGTCCGGCGTTTATTCACAATCGCTGTCCGAATCGTATGAGTAACCATTTCCACCGGAATATAATCGCCCGTATTTCGGTAAACAAAGATAGCCATCATATATTTATTATCATTATCCGATATTTCATAAAAACTATTTTTTTTCAAAAAATTATCGAAATTTTTATCCGTAAACGGAATATACTGCAACACATCCTTAAAATAATACCATTTATCCGTAAACTCATTTAATTTAAAAGACGACTTTTTAACGATATCCTGCAAATCGAAATAGTCTTCCTCTTTGGTCGAACGTAATAACTCTTTCAACTGTTTTTCCTGACGATATCCTTCATTATAAGCCAACACCCGAGCCTTAACAATAGGGCCTACTAAACGGAATTGCTCCTTATTTTCATTATAATAAGCAGTAATTTGCGCCATTGTAACCAAAGTATCGACACCGGAAGTCAATACCTGATCATATTTATAAGTAATCAGAGAGTTACGATAAGCTTTTATCAATCTCTCTATATCGTCCTGTTCCTCTTCAAAATAATTTTCAGCTTCCGCTATTTTAATAGACGTCTTCACCCATTGATTCACATACGCCTGTAAAATAGCCAAACTGTCTTCCGAAGTCATTCCTTCTCTAAATATCCCTTTTACATCGTCTAAATACAATTCCTGTTTTCCCACTGAAGCCAACAACTCATTCCGATTCTTAAAAGACATCAAAGAAAAATCTTTACATCCTGCTATTTCTAACAGTCCGAAAAACAAACAACACTTAAATATAAAACGGATACCGAATTTCTTCATTTTAATTATTTAACAATTTCACGTTCAATCCTGCGTTCCCTTTTCTTCCCTACATTCTGCCCTTTCGGCAAAAGTAATAAAACTAATTTTATTTCCCCCAAACAGTCTGTCAACCTCTAAAATTTCACATCTCTCCATTTTTCACCTTCCTGCTCTACTTCTTCACCTCTATTTTCTTTTTGAGAAAACAATATTTCCGATTCTTCATTTTGTTCAACGTTTTCTATTCCGATAATATTTTGAGAACTCCTTTCATTTTCATCATTTTTATTTTTTTGTCCCAAGCGTATAATTTTCACAACGGTTATTATCAGTAACAATAAAGATATTCCATAAATTATATAATAAATCCAATCTATACCGATAATATTACGAAGGGATTCCAAATACAAATCTTTTCCTGGCATAAAAATAAAAAGTACCTGAGCCAACGCATTATTTATGAAATGAAGAAAAATTACAGCCCAAAGCGAATGTGTACGATAAAAAACAAATCCTAAAACCAATCCTGTACAAAATGCCGATACTCCTTGTGCCGTATTGCCATGAAGCAACCCGAAAATAACTGCCGAAACGAAAATTCCGGTTGTTGCGCCGTATTTAGCCGTTATATCTCCCTGCACAATTCCCCGAAAAAGCAACTCTTCCAAAATCGGAGCAATAAAAACGGAAGTCAGTACCATTATCCAACCCATGCCTGCCATCAACTCATACATTTTTTCCATACTTTTCGGGAAAAGGCACATAACAGGCTCTGTCACCACACTAGCAGCCACCATCAGAATTACCCCCCAAAGCAGATAAGCCGGCGATACCAATTTAAACCGTTTCAACATCGAACCGGGTTTGTCATCAAGTCCTGCCCTTTGATGCCGATATATCAATGCGAAAAAAATCACAAGAACAAAATTCAATATATAAGCCAATGACAACAATAAATCATCCGTAATTTCCAATGTCCTATGTCCTTCCGGATAACCGATGAAATAAGAAACCAGCGAAACAGCCAATTTTGACAGTAACATTGAAATCACAAAAACTCCCAATAAAATGACAATATCCTTAAAATTAGGATAGACTTTCCCTTTAAAAAAATTTTTCATCCACAACGAACTTTAAATATTAAACTTACCCTCACCAACATATAAACCGTACGAAAATAATGATATATTTTCAAAAACCGAATAAATTTCATTTCCCCAGTTTATCCCCAGCATAATGTTACAAACAGCCCCAGAATTTTATTACGCCCCTGAACAATAAAATAACAGATTCTATCTTTCCGAAACATACAGAAATTCCCTTTCGTTTCTTTACAAAGAAATAAAATCGAAACTGTATCCAAACAGTATATTTCCCATTATTTTTTCTTATCTTTGCATTTTAATAAACAAAGTGATAATCCTAAAGAGTAACCACATGGAAACTAATGGTTTAAACAATTCTGTTCAAGAAGAACAATTCAATACAGAACGTATTGAAGATACGTCCGTAACTACCCCGGAAGAAACCCGTATGCAAGAATCCTCTGTTGAGGAAGAAAGTAATGCCGAACCGTCCATCGATTTTTCAGACGAAGAAGTTTCTTTGGCTGCTTCCGCATCGGAATACGATTTGGGAGAAGAAAATGAAGATATAGATTCCCCGTCCGACAATATCGCGGAAAACATTGCTTTTACGGAGCAACTATCCGGTAAGAACAAAGCCGAACTGGTAGCTTTATTCGCAGAAATGTTAGAAACCCAGCCGGTACAAAATTTAAGAAAAAATGCCGAAGCCATAAAAGTAGCATTTTACAAAATGCACCGTGCAGAAATAGAGGCTAATCGCAAAGCATTTATAGAAGCAGGCGGTAATCCGGAAGAGTTTAAATCCGAACCTGACGGAGAAGAACATAAATTAAAAGAGCTTTTCGGGATATACCGTACTAAACGCAATGCTTTCCTTAAAAAAATAGAAGACGAAAAGGAAAAAAATTATGCCGAAAAGCTGAAAATCATTGAAGAATTAAAGGAACTGGTAAATAGTAATGAAACTATGAACCAGACATTCAATACTTTCAGAGAATTACAAACCCGCTGGAAAGAATCCGGGGCTGTTCCCAAAAGCCATATCAAAGATCTTTGGGAAACTTATCATTTACATGTAGAAAATTTCTATAATTTCATCAAAATAAACAAAGAGTTACGCGACCTCGACCTGAAAAAGAATTACGAAGCGAAATTAGCTCTTTGCGAAGAAGCAGAAGCATTACTGCTCGAGCCTTCGGTAATCAACGCTTTCCATAAATTACAGAAATTGCATGAACAATGGAGAGAAATCGGACCTGTCGCCAATGAATATAAAGAACAATTATGGGACAGATTCAAAGAAGCCTCTTCAAAAATCAATAAAAAACACCAGGAACATTTCGATAATATAAAAGAAGAACAAAAACGAAACCTGGAACTGAAAACCCAGTTGTGTGAAAAGACGGAAGAACTGGCAGACGCTAAGCGTACTACTCGCAAAGAGTGGGCGGCAAGTTCATTGGAATTGATAGAAATACAAAAGGTATGGAAAACGATCGGTTTTGCCCCCAAAAAGGAAAATACCAAAATTTACGAACGTTTCCGGGCAGCTTGTGATAAATTTTTTGAAAATAAAAAAGAATTTTATTTAGCTGTCAAAACCGAGATGGAAAATAACCTTCAGGCAAAAATAGCATTATGCGTACAAGCTGAAGCCATACAAGACAGCGAAGAATGGAAAAAAGCGACTAACGAATTGATTGCATTGCAAAAACAATGGAAAGAAATCGGAGCTGTACCTCGTAAACAATCAGACTTGGTATGGAAACGTTTCCGGGCAGCTTGTGACCATTTCTTCAACCGGAAAAGCCAATATTATGCCGGATTGGATAGCAAATACGACGAAAATCTGCAGAAAAAACGCGAACTAATCAATGAAATAAACGAGTTTAAAGCAGAAAATATTTCTCAAGGATTCGAAGCATTGAAGGAATTCCAACGTAGATGGACGGAAATCGGCTTCGTTCCGATGAAAGAAAAAGACGCTTTGTACGCAGAATACCGAAAAGCTATCGATTCCCAATTCGCTGTGCTTCATGGAAATGATAAAGAACGAAAAATGGAACGTTTCAAAGAAAAAATATCTTCCATGAAAAGCGGATCCGATAAAAAGATCAAAAGCGAACGGGACCGTTTATATAACAAAATCAAACAGTTGGAGGCAGACATTACTTTATGGGAAAACAACATCGGATTTTTTGCTAAAAGCAAGAATGCCCAGGCAATGATCGATGACGTCAATTCCAAAATTGCGAAAGCAAAAGAAGAAATTACGACTTTGATCGAAAAGATTAATATCATCGATGCGGAAGACCAGAACTAACCGAATCCATAAAAACTTTTCCGCAAATTATAGTTTAGAAATTTTATTTTGATATAAAATGGGAAAAAATAATCCAAGCCAAACTAAATATGTATTTGTCACGGGCGGTGTTGCTTCATCTTTAGGCAAAGGCATCATATCCGCTTCATTGGCCAAACTCTTGCAAGCACGCGGATACCACGTAACCATTCAAAAATTAGATCCGTACTTGAACGTGGATCCAGGCACACTGAATCCATACGAACACGGAGAATGTTACGTTACCGAAGACGGAGCGGAAACAGACCTCGACCTGGGACACTACGAACGTTTTTTGAATATTCCTACTTCACAAGGAAATAATGTTACAACCGGGCGTATTTATCAAAACGTAATCAATAAAGAACGACGCGGTGAATTTTTAGGTAAAACGGTACAAGTAATTCCTCATATTACCGATGAAATCAAACGTTGCATTCAATTATTAGGAACTAAAAATAAATTCGATGTTGTCATTACAGAGATAGGAGGAACAGTAGGCGATATAGAATCTTTACCTTACATCGAAGCGGTACGACAACTCCGAAACGATTTGGGACCGACCAATACTATCGTCGTCCATTTGACTTTAATTCCTTACATGTCGGCATCCGGCGAACTTAAAACCAAACCGACTCAACATTCCGTAAAAATGTTGCTGGAAAACGGAGTACAACCGGATATATTGGTACTGAGAACAGAAAAAGAACTGACCGACGATATCCGCAAAAAAGTAGCCCTTTTCTGCAATGTCGAACAGGATGCCGTTATCGAATCGATCGATGTTCCGACCATTTATGAAGTACCGTTACGCATGTTGAAACAAAATTTCGATTTAGTCGCCCTTCGTAAATTAGGATTGGAACCCCGGGAAATCAACCTGAAAAAATGGGAAGAATTCGTAGAAAAAGTCAAGCATCCGCAAGAAAATCTGAACATCGCTCTTGTCGGCAAATATACGGAACTCCCCGACGCATATAAATCCATTGTAGAAGCATTCGTGCACGCAGGAGCAGCCAACCATGTGCATGTAAATTTACAATATGTAAATTCAGAAAAAATCACACCGGAAAACGCAGGCGAATTATTAAAAGGAATGAGTGGAATTTTAGTGGCTCCGGGATTCGGAAACCGGGGTATCGAAGGAAAAATTACTGCCGTCAACTATGCCCGGACACAAAATATTCCTTTTTTCGGCATTTGCTTAGGAATGCAATGTGCCGTAATCGAATTCGCACGTAACGTTCTGGGATTGAAAAATGCCAATTCTACCGAAGTAGAAAATACCCCTCATCCGGTCATCGACCTGATGGAAGAACAAAAAGGAATTACCGAAAAAGGCGGAACCATGCGGTTAGGTGCCTATCCCTGTAATCTGAATGAGAACTCCAAAAGTTACCGAATATACGGAACGGAACATATTTCAGAACGACATCGCCACCGATACGAATTCAACAATAAATATTACCAGGATTATGAAAAGAACGGTATGGTACCAGCCGGTATCAATCCCGAAACAAACCTTGTAGAGGTAATGGAAATTCCTTCTCATCCCTGGTTTATCGGAGTGCAATATCATCCGGAATATAAAAGTACGGTTGTAAACCCGCATCCGCTATTCGTATCGTTCGTTAAAGCAGCAATCGATTACAAACACAAACAAAACGCTTAACATTTTCAATTCTTGTTCTAAAAACACACAAACATCGATATTAATGGATAGACAGACAGTTATTGGCTTAATACTAATAGGTTTAATATTTATCGGATTCAGCTGGTATAGTGGCAGCCAACAGGCTAAGAGAGAGTTAGAAAAAATTCGCATCGATTCCATCAATCAAGTCCAAAAGGCCAAAGAAGCGGAATGGCTTGCGAAAAATGAAAAAATACAGGCAGAACAAGACTCTATGTTGCGAATTTCCCAAGAAGAACGCATGCGCAACTCATTGGGAACACTTCTTTACAATGCACAACAAGGCTCTGAAGAAACTTTCACTTTAGAAAACGATAAAATTATCGTCAATTTTACCAACAAAGGGGCTGCAATCTCCTCCGTTGTAGTAAAAGATTATAAAACTTTCGACGATAAACCGCTTTATCTGTTCAAACCGGAAAATAACGTATTCGACCTTACTTTTACGACCAACCAGAACATCAATACGTCGAACTTTTACTTTACCCCGGTAAAGACAGAAAAAGCAATTAAAGTAAACGGGCAGGAAGAGTCCATGGCTTTCCGGTTATATACCGATTCTCTTTCTTATGTGGAATATTTATATACACTAAAACCTGACGATTATATCGTTGATTTCAAAATCAATTTCGTAGGGATGGAGAATATTATGTCTCCTATACAAACAGACTTGTTACTTCGTTGGGAAAATACAGCTCCGCAACAAGAAAAAGGATATGATTATGAGAATCAATACACTACCCTTGCCTATAATCATCCGGGAAGTAAAGATATAGAAGAGTTGGCCATATCAAAAGGCGAAGAATCCGAAGTTATCAATACTAAAATCAAATGGGTAGCATTCAAACAACAATTCTTCTCTTCCATTATTCTTGCTGAAAACGATTTTTCCAATGGAGAAGTAGGATACGAAACGATGAAACCGGGTTCCGGAAATATGAAACATTTTACAGCTTCGTTGAAAATTCCGTATAATATCCAAACGGATTCATACGATTTCAGTTTTTATTTCGGTCCCAATTCATACAAAATATTAAAAAGCTACGATAATGAATTCCAAAAATTAATTCCGTTAGGTTGGGGAATTTTCGGATGGATTAACCGTTTCATCATAATTCCGACTTTCGATTTCTTAGGAGGTTTTATGACCAATTACGGTTGGATTATCTTATTGCTTACTATTTTCATCAAATTAATCATCTTCCCATTTACTTATAAATCTTATCTATCCATGGCTAAAATGCGCTTATTGAAGCCGGAGATGGATGAGATCAACGCCAAATATCCTAAAAAAGAAGATGCCATGAAGAAACAGCAGGCAATGCTGGATTTGTATCGCCGTGCAGGAGTAAGCCCGATGGGCGGATGTTTGCCTTTGCTGTTCCAGTTCCCCATTTTGATTGCCATGTTCCGTTTCTTCCCTGCTTCAATCGAATTGCGTCAGGAACATTTTTTGTGGGCTACCGATTTATCTTCTTACGATAGTATTTTACAGCTACCGTTCAACATTCCTTTCTATGGTGACCATGTGAGCCTTTTTGCATTATTAATGGGGGTTTCCATGTATGTAGCTTCCAAAATAAATTTTGCACAAAACAGTGCTGCAAGTTCTAACCAATTACCAGGCATGACCTTCATGTCACTATACTTAATGCCAATTATGTTGGTTGTATGGTTCAACAATTATTCAAGCGGATTAAGTTATTATTATCTGTTATCCAACTTAATCACAATCATTCAGTCTCTCGCTTTCCGTCACTTTGTCAGCGATACCAAACTTCATCAACGGATGAAAGAAAATGCAAAAAAACCTCGCAAAAAATCAAAATGGCAAATGCGTTATGAAGAGTTGATGAAACAACAACAGCAACAACAAGAAATGGCTAAAAAACGTAATCGGAAATAAATATCCTTATAAAAAAGTTGCCTGATTTACTTTCTCAGGCAACTTTTTATATTTACAAAAATTCTGACCAAATTAATTTATCGAACTAATACCCCTTATGGTAACATTTATTATTTGTCTGGTAATATTAATTGCCTCCTATTTTACATACGGATATTTCGTCAGTAAAATTTTCAGAAATAACAACAATGAGGAAGTTCCTTCCAAAAGGTTATTCGACGGAGTAGATTACATTCCGATGCCTGCATGGAAAACATTTTTAATCCAACTATTGAATATCGCAGGATTAGGCCCTATATTCGGAGCAATTTTAGGAGCCGCATACGGTCCTGTCGCCTTTTTATGGATTACATTAGGCGGTATATTCATGGGTGCAGTTCAGGATTACGCTTCCGGTATGATTTCTCTTTATAATAACGGAATGAGTTTCCCTGAAATAGTAGGCAAATATTTAGGTCTGACCACCAAACAGATAATGCGCGGATTCACGTTATTTCTTATGATATTGGTCGGAACCGTATTTATGGCAGGTCCTGCCGGTATATTACAGAACCTGACCGGTATAAACGGAACCATTTGGCTCTGGATCATTATTGCTTACTATTTATTAGCAACCTTATTACCTATCGATAAAATTATCGGTAAGATATACCCTGTCTTTGGTTTTGCACTCCTTTTTATGGCATTCTCCATATTAGGAGTAATCTTTTCCGGAAATTATAGCATTCCCGAACTGACATTCAGCAATCTGAAAAATATGAATTCCGATACAATATCTTACCCATTATTCCCTACTCTGTTCGTCACGATTGCTTGCGGCGCCATTTCCGGATTCCATGCAACCCAATCCCCCATGATGGCTCGTTGTCTGACTAGTAGGAAACAAGGACGGCCGGTATTTTTCGGAGCTATGATATCGGAAAGTATCATCGCCCTGATATGGGCTGCTATCGGGATGTCCTTTTTCGGTAATGTTAAAGAATTAAACGATGTTCTAGCCGCTAATAATTGGAATGCAGCCAATATCGTAGACACCATTACCTCCTCCACATTGGGTAAATTCGGAAGTATCCTGGCTATTATCGGGGTCGTAGCCGCCCCCATTACCAGCGGAGATACCGCATTCCGTACTGCCCGCCTTATTATCGCAGATTTTCTGCATATCGACCAACGCAAATTAATAAAACGTATTTATATCAGCCTACCCGTATTCATCGTCGCATTGATTATCAATTCCGTAGATTTCGATGTAATATGGCGTTATTTCGGCTGGGCAAACCAAGTATTGGCAGCCATGGCCTTATGGGCTATTGCCGCATATCTGATAATCAATCGTAAACCCTATCTATTCGTATTTTTCCCTGCTATTTTTATGACATTCATCGTATCGGCATATATTTCAGGAAACAACGGAATAGGGCTTAATTACAATATTTCTATCATAATCTCCATACTCATTTCTATTGTTATTGCCGCTATATTCTACAAGAGGTATAAAAATACCGATTCTCCCATATACAGAAGAATCGGTAAAGAAAGATAAAATTCAGAATACCCTATTTTCCCTCTTTCACAGAGGTTTTAATAACCGAACGAATATTGCACATATATTCCATTAGAGGTTCCAAAAGCGATAATTTCAACATATTAGCCCCATCCGATTTAGCCTGCTCCGGAATAGGATGGGTTTCTATGAATAACCCGTCTGCTCCTACAGCAATCGCTGCACTCGCAATAGTTTCGATCATATCGGGACGCCCCCCCGTTACTCCGCTGATCTGATTAGGCTGTTGCAAAGAATGGGTTATATCCATTACGACAGGAAGGCCTGTTTTACGCATGGTAGGGATTCCCCGGAAATCGACAACCAAATCATAATAACCGAAAGAACTGCCTCGTTCCGTCAATATCACATTCGGATTCCCCGCATCAATTACTTTCTGGGCTGCAAATGCCATTGCTTCAGGAGCCAAAAACTGCCCTTTCTTAATATTGACTACTTTCCCTGTTTTTGCCGCAGCCACAAGAATATCCGTCTGACGGCACAAAAAGGCCGGGATTTGCAACATATCTACATACTCGGCAGCAATAGCCGCCTCCTCAGCCGAATGAATATCGGTTACTACCGGAACTGAAAACTCTTTCCGTACTTTCGCAAGGATTTTCAAAGCTTTCGTATCGCCTATTCCACAAAAAGAGTCTAACCGCGACCGGTTTGCCTTCCGATACGATGCTTTGAACACATAGGGTATTCCTAATCTGTCTGTAATCCGAACCGCCTGTTCAGCCACTTTCATTACCAACTCTTCACTCTCTACCACACAAGGGCCCGCCAATAAAAAGAACAAATCACTGTTACCGTTATGTATCAACGGTATATTTTTAACGATATCTTTTCTGTTCATAACATTTTTATTCATCATTCTTATATTTATCTTTCCAACAACTTTCAATATATTTCTTTATTTCCCGTTCTTTTCCATTATTCTGAGGTTCATAAAAACACATTCCGCTCATACCCTCAGGCATAAACTCCTGATCGGCAAAATGCCCTTCATAATCATGTGAATACTTGTACTGATTTCCATATCCTAACTCCTTCATCAGCGAAGTCGGTGCATTCCGTAAATTCAACGGAACTTCCCGGCTTGCCGTGTCCGAATTCACAAATGCCAATGCTTTATCGATAGCAAGATAGGCAGAATTGCTTTTAGGGCTTGTAGCCAAATAAACGGTAGTCTCCGATAAAGGAATTCTTCCCTCCGGCATTCCGATGTTATTTACCGTATTGAAACAGGCATTCGCCAACAACAAAGCATTCGGATTCGCTAAACCGATATCTTCCGCCGCCAGAATAACCAACCTCCGAGCTATGAATTTAGGATCTTCTCCTCCAGCTATCATTCTAGCTAAATAATATAACGCAGCATTCGGATCGCTTCCCCTCACTGATTTTATAAAGGCAGAAATCACATCATAATGCTGTTCTCCACTTTTATCATAAAGAGCAATATTCTGCTTTAATGTATCAATAACCGTCTTATCGTTGATTATAATTTCATCCTTTGCCGAACCGGACAAAATATCGATTATATTAAGCAACTTACGAGCATCTCCTCCACTGAACCGGAACAGTGCATTCGTTTCCTCTATTACAAATTTCCGTTCTTTCAAATAAACATCCGAAGAGACAGCACGTTCCAATAACGTATTGAGATTCTCCACTGTTAAAGGTTTCAGAACATACACCTGGCAACGGGAAAGCAACGGGCGAATTACCTCAAAAGAAGGATTTTCAGTAGTAGCTCCAATCAATGTCACGACACCCTGTTCTACCGCACCTAACAAAGAATCCTGCTGCGATTTGGTAAAACGGTGTATTTCATCAATAAACAGAAACGGAGAAGGGGTATCGAAAAAACGGTCTTGCCGCGCCCGCTCTATTACATCACGCACATCTTTTACTCCGGAAGAAATTGCACTTAATGTATAAAAAGGTCGTTCCAACGACGAAGCTATTATTTTCGCCAATGTCGTTTTCCCCACTCCCGGAGGCCCCCATAAAATAAAAGAAGGTACCGAATTGGTTGATATAAATTTCCGAAAAAGCCCATCTTTTCCCACCAAATGTTCCTGCCCTACATATTCATCCAGATTTTTAGGACGTAACCGTTCCGCCAACGGAATATTCGTTTGCATAGAATCGTTTTTTATTACTTATACATAAGTATAATATACCTTACAAAGATAAGTTTTTTTATTAACTTTACGCTGGAGAGTATCTTCCACAAAAACTATACTGGAACAAATCATAAATGACAAAAATCGGAATTATATCAGACACTCACGGCTGTTTTGACAATAAATTAAAAGAATTTCTAAAAGATACAGACCAAATATGGCATGCCGGAGATTTCGGTAACATATATATCGCAGACCAAATCGCTTCATTCAAACCTCTAATCGGAGTATATGGAAATATAGACGATTATACGGTACGTTTGGCTTATCCTCAATTTCAATTCTTTTCATGCGAAGAAATGAAAATCCTGATGACACATATAGGCGGATATCCCAAACGATATAATCCGGAATTAATGATAAAAATTAAAGAATTAAAACCCGATATTGTGGTATGCGGGCATTCTCATATCCTCAAAGTAATGTTCGACAAAACTTTAAACCATTTACATATCAATCCGGGAGCTGCCGGAAATTACGGTTTTCATCCAGTCAGAACAGCCATACGAATTACTATCGACCAAAATACCGTTACAGATATGGAAGTCGGCGAATGGAAAAGGGAAGCGGCAAACTATTAATATGTAATTATAAATATGAAAACTTTTCTGGCCATAGCAATTCTATTGCTTTGCTGTTGTCATTCCGTACCGGAAGTGGCCGGAAAAGAACGTAATCCCAAAAGGGAAAAAGAATTAAACATAAAACAAAAATATCCGGAAACGAATATCAAAAGGATATTTATTCCCTATAATGATGACCAGATATATTCCGATACTATCGAGTACGACTTATTAAGCAACCGTTTAGACACCACGAAAAGAATCAACCGTTGGATTCTATCTTCCCTAATTACGGTTCCGAGAATGGGAACCCTGGAAAAAGAATCAGGTTATGATAAATTCGAAGGAAAGATAATCGACTCGATATATATTATCCGCACAATGCCATTCAATGAAGAAGAAGGCAGCAATTTTACCAAGTGGGCACGCAAATTAGGCAATAATTTACATGTATTGACACGGGAAAAAGAGATACGGAATAACTTGCTGTTTCAAACCGGAGACCCCTTAAATCCCAACATTATGGAACGAAATGAAGTATTGTTGAGGAATTTAGCCTATATCTCCAATGCCCATTTCATAATTAAAGACATCGGAAATAACCGGGTTATCGTCTACGTATATACAAAAGACAACCTGAGTTTGGGAGCTTCTTTAGAATACCACGGCCATAAAGACTCCTATTTCACGATATATGACGATAACTTTTTAGGCAGAGGTAATGAAATTTCTATAAAAGACCATTTTAATTGGGGTGAAAAGGATCTATTTAAAGCCGTAGAACTAAGTCATAACTTTTCCAATATTTGGGGGACATTCAATAACCTGCGTACAACTGCGGGAATCGGCAAAAATTTTTATGTTTTATCCATAGAATCAAATAAAGAATTCATCAAACCGACAGATTATGCCGGCGGTTTAAAATATGAAAAAAAACGCTTTGACGAACAACAGACATTAATAGACACTACCCTGAATGTACAAAGGCAATTAATGCATATCTGGATGGGAAAATCATTCCAGCTGAATAAAAAAGGGATGAGCCTCTATTTTTCCCTCAAATGGCAAAAACAGAACTTTTACGACCGTCCTGTAACAGCATCATTTTTCAATCCGTATTATCATAATAGTACAGGGCTTATCAGTTCTGTCGGTCTGTACAAAGAAAATTTTTATCGAGGAAATTTAATATACGGATTCGGTTATACCGAAGACATTCCTTACGGATTCCGCTTAGAACTCACAGGCGGATATAATTGGAACGAATACCGCAATATGCCTTATGCCGGTTTTAATATCGGTTGGGGACATCGTACCCTTTTCGGATATATCAATACCGGTTTCAATGGCGGCACCTATTTTAACGAACAAAAAAAACTACAACAAACCGTTTTAAACTTGAATCTGTTTTACTTCTCTAATTTAATTCCATTACGCAGGGAATTTTCATTACGTCAATTTTTCCGTTTCGGGTATACTCATGGCAACCACATGCTTTTCGGAGAAAGACAAAGCATAGCTTTTGCCGAAGACTATCGGATAAAAGGCGCATCTATCGACAAAAACGGGCTGACCCGAATGTATATAGCACCGGAAACCGTAATATTCAGCCCTTGGCATTTATGGGGTTTCCGTTTTGCCTTATACAGCTATTTAGATATGGGGATGTTAGGTATTAATAAAAATCCTTTCAAAAACGAGTTTTTCAGCAGTTTAGGAATCGGTATCAGAATCAAGAACGAAAACCTGGTATTCCGTACTATACAGATTCGTTTCTCCGTATTGCTTCGCAAAACCGATTATATCCACGGGAGCTGGTTCAATATCAACAACGAACAAAAATTAACGGCTCCCCGGTTTATCCCCAAAGAGCCGCAATTTATTGAATTCCGATAATAAACTACCTATATTCAAAACGATCTAAAATATCGGCAGCTTTACCATGCATATTGACAATAAATTCTTCTAAATAATCTTTATTACGAGAAGTTGCCAATTCGTAAAATGGATTCATCACTGTCGAGCGAAGAACAAAAAGACCTTCTTCTCGATAACTTTCCTTGTCTATACCTATCGATTCCAACATCCGGCTAATTGAATCGTATTTGTAAATCGAATCCAAAAAACGAGTCTTTGAAACAAAGAAATCAAAATCTTGTAATTTCCAATTATGCGTATTATTATTCCCTACGGACATCGTTTCATACAATTTCTGATTCAATTGATTCAACTCCTTCAATCCGTAATGTCTATCTACACAGTACCCCATTTCCGTCTTTTCCATAGGAACCATAATATAACAAATGAGATTCGTATCGGAATGGTGAATCGGCATAAATGTAAAATAGTGAAGATGTTCTTTTTGTCCTTTGTTATTCGCAGCAGCTTTTCCAGCATAATAATCAAAGAAAGCCAAATGTTCACGCATTAAGCGCTGCAATTTCTGAGTGCTAATCAACGTGCTCTTTATAATTTGTCCATGTCCGCTCAATTCCAAAGGAATCGTCTTATGAGCAAGATAACAGGATGCTGCTGCAGCTCCAGGTTTAGACCCTTCCAATGTATAACTGCCTATATCCTCGACATGGAAAGACAAATCTGATTTAACATCGTTTTGATTATCAAAAACATAAGGTGCATCCTGACGAATTAATTCTGTAACGATACCATTCTTAAACGATACCATTCCTGCCGGATAAGGAATATATCCTAATTTATGAGGGTCTATCGTAACCGAATCGGAGAACGGAAAGGCAAGGTAAGCCCGATAATTATTATCATCGTTTTCCCATATTAAATCTTTCACATTTTCTCCTTCCAACGGCTGATTGATGATTCTCCTGCATTTGTCCACCTTTTCCTCCATATTACCCGAAATATCATATCCGTTAAATAATGAACGGATATATCCACCCCATGCAGAATCGATATGGAACCAGAAAGAACGATTCTCTTCCTTATTCAACATCCGGCGAATTTCTTCAATCTTATGTAGCGGATCAACCGCCCCTTCTTCCGTCGTTCCGGCAATACCGACTACTGCTGCAATATATTTGTCTTTCGGACAATTATACAATCTCTCTTTCAGCAATGCACTATCCATTCTGAAATTATTATCCACATCTACAACCTGCAAACTATCATGCCCATACCCCAATACATTAACCGCTTTATTCAAACTGTAATGAGCCGATGGAGATAAAAATAGTACAGGTTCTATGCCGGTCTTTCTCAGAATCGAATACAATCCCCGTTCTATCACATTGAAATCACTCTCTTTTTGGAACGCTTTTATCCTAGCAGAAACGACTGCAGGTTCTTCTCCATATTTCTCAATAACATGCGATATAAGGCGGCGTACCATACATATCGCATCGGAAGGTTCCAAATGCAACAATGTATAATAATCGCACTCCCGAATATCTTTCACCGTTCCATTCGGAGTCATGATGCGGAAATCCATCTTCTCACTTTGGCAATATTCCTGAATCTGTAAAGGAATATATTTAACGGTACGGGCAGTCCACATCGCTTCAATATTAGCCACCGTACCTCCCGAAGTAATATGTGTCCACGAATTCTCCGCCTCATACCCCAACATTTTTGCCACAATCTTTCCCACCTCTAATTCCAACGGAAATCCCGCAGGAGAAGATTCCCCACTGATATTATTAGCATTATACAAAAGCCCTGCAAAATATCCTACGACACTCGGAAGCGTCTGTTCCGAGACCATATGGGCAATATATCTGGGAGAATAAATCGGATTCTGCGACTTAAATGATGCCAATATTTTATCCAGCTCATCATTCAATGTATCGGTCATCAGTTCCTGCTCTCTAACCAACCGGCTGTTTATAACCACATTATCATCCGGAAAATAATTTCTTCGCCAATAAACATAATCACGGAAAATATACACCAGCATTTTTTCCCATGATTCATGATGTTCTGCTTTCGGTCCAAGAAACCATGCTGTATGGTCTGACATTTTGCTCATATATATACGTTTTTATATTATTTAAAAATTAACTGATATTTCCTCTGGTTCGATGCAAATAACGGAAATAATTTTCAATATCCATGAAAAATATACGATTTTACAGGATAAAAACGGAGCGAGAAATGTTATGTGTTTTTTGGAAATTAACGGATTCGGTCGAGCGAACGCACCAACATCTCATCCCGGATAATGCCTTTGAATGCCAAATAGGTTAAAATAATACAGATAATCGGAAATATATCTACCAATGAATACCCTATGGGAGCCGCACTGTCCGCCATTGTCATATTCAATTCCTTCACGACATCGCCCGCTTTGAAAAGATAATAAGCGACATATAACTGAAGTCCCAATTCCAATACCATCATCACGAAACAAAACCGAATCTGTACCCAACGATGGCGGTAAAGGAAAATATTAAAGAAAGAAATTATAAACGTTATCAATAATAAAATTCCCATATAAGGAGTAGAAACGACTTTCTGAGATGCCTCCGCCGTAACGCTCTTCAAGCCAAAAGGCATCATTTCAAGAGCTTCACTACTCCCATTAGAAAATACATCTATCGTAACGACAGGAAAGAAAAACATCAAAAAAAGCAAAACGGCTACAATCAAAAGATAGAGCGTCTGTATTCTCTGTATCATAAAAATAATCTCTTTTTCTGTTTATACATATATCCCGGTAAATTTACCGAACTGTTTTACAAAACTAATTCAATTATTTGTTTTCAACAACTGTTTTTCTTTAAAAGCCATATAAGAGATTTCAACAGCAATCATTATCAAAAAGATGGCAAAGAAACTCCAAAAAAGATCTGACAAATAAAACACTACCTCTTCTACTCCAGCACAAGGAAGTTGCAAAGTGATTTCAAGGAAATAATTAATTACATCAAAGGCAAAACGAATGATAATGGAAAAAAATCCAACCGGAAAGGCCATATAACAAAGCGATGCAAACAAGATCACCGGCAGAAGCGTCGTTACCACAACATTGTTCAACACCGATACAAATGAGAACTGTCCGAACGAATACAACGTAACCGGAGCCGTAAACAGTTGCACAACCACTGTAACAGCCACCGAAAAGAAAAGATACCGGAAAACTCCATGCCGTATCCTTACAACTTGTTCTATTTTGGGAATAAAAAAGAGAATCGCCAGAACGGACAAATAAGAAAGCTGAAACCCTACATCGAAAAGCAATGCAGGCCTAACCAACAATATCAGAAAAGCCGAAGCAAACAATATATTATAACGGTGCATTTCGCTATGTATCTCGCTTAACGAACCTACGGCAAAAAGAGAAAACATCAATGTCGCCCGACATACAGACGGTGAAAGCCCCGTTATAAAAGCATAACCCCAAAGCAATAAAATAATCAATACCGTTTTACATACTTTCATACGGTACCATCTGTCCATAACTTTTAATAACAAATTAAAAAAGAGAAAAACAATTCCGACATGCAATCCAGAAATAGCAAGGACATGCGATATCCCTCCTTCCACATACATGTTCCGCACTTTTTTATCTACCTGTTCTCGTTCTCCGGCTATCATCGCCGACAAAATTCCCATGTCCTTTTGCGACAGTTCCAACCCGTTCAGGTGTTCCACACATCTTTGTTGTATATCGGAAGCCAACTGTTTCAACCCTTTGTATGGCTCCAGGTTGCGGGCTATCTCTATCTCATTCTCCTCATAACAGATAGCCAATTGCGAATACCCTTTCCGTTCCAATGAAGCCCGATAACTATTCGCATCTATTTTATCCTTATTTATATCTTCAATATACGTTTTCAGGCGAATCGTATCATAACGATCCAGGAATGCCGAATATAAGGTATCCAGCTCCAACAAGATACGCCCTTTCCCCTCATGCACCGTTTTTTCTCCTGCTACGGAATAAGCAATAAGCGAACATGATAGGTAATTCCGGCTTAAAAATTCATCCACCCGAAGCGTTGAAACCGTCATACATTCAGACGGCATTATTTTCGGCTCTCGTTCCCCGATACGCAATAATGCCCCAAGCAATACAATTACAACATATACTCGTAAAAACGATAACTTTCTAAAAAACAATAACACCAGAAATACCAAAGCAAACCACTCCATAACGATTCCTATGATAAAAGCCGTTGTTATCCGTACGAATGGAGCCAGCTTTATTTTCTCTATGATTTGTTCCCAGAAAGTATCTTGTGTCATTATGTATCGAGGTTATCCCGGTTAATATCCTTGTTCTCTATCGAAAGCCCTGTATTGAATAGCTTCCGACACATGAACAAAACTCAATACATCGCTTTCTTCCAAATCGGCAATAGTACGGGCTACTTTCAATATACGATGATATGCCCTTGCACTCAAATTCATTTTTTCAATCGCCGCACACAATAATTCTCTGCTTCTCTTATCAATAACACAATACCGTTCTATCTGGCGAGTTCCCATCATTGCATTGGAATAAACAGAGGTTCCTTTAAAACGTTTTGCCTGAATAGCACGTGCTTTTATTACTCTATCCCGTATTTCTGCACTACTTTCCCCTTTTGGTTTTTGCGATAAATCGGAAAATTCGACAGGCAATACTTCTACATGAATATCTATCCGATCCAGAAGAGGCCCCGATATTTTACTCATATACCTTTTTATTTCTCCCGGTTTACAAGTACACTCTTTCGTAGGATGGGTATAGTATCCGCAAGGACATGGATTCATCGAAGCAATCAACATAAAATTAGCCGGATAACGAACACTGTATTTCGAGCGGGCAATAGTAATCTCCCTGTCCTCCAAAGGTTGCCGCATTACTTCCAATACAGAACGGGAATATTCCGGCAACTCATCCAGAAAAAGGATCCCGTTATGAGCCAACGATATTTCTCCCGGTTGAGGATTGCTTCCACCTCCGACCAATGCGACATTGGACACGGTATGATGAGGCGAACGGAAAGGACGTTTGGTCAACAAGCCGTTTTCCACCCCTATTTTTCCAGCAACAGAATGAATTTTAGTCGTTTCCAATGCTTCCTCTATACTCATTAAAGGCATTATCGTTCCCATACGTTTCGCCAACATCGTCTTTCCTGCTCCGGGAGGCCCTATCATCAAAATATTATGACCGCCTGCCGCAGCTACCTCCAAGGCTCTTTTCGCTCCATCCTGTCCCCGTACATCGGAAAAATCTATATTAAAATCCGCATACTTATCATAAAACTCTGTTTCTATATCTATTGTAACCTGTTCCAATTTCCCCGTACCGTTAAAAAAATCGACTACCTCTTTCAAACTTTCCGCTCCATATACTTTTAATCCTTCGACCACCGCCGCCTCTTTTGCATTCCGACGAGGCAAAATAAACCCTTTAAAACCTTCCTCCTTTGCCTTCAACGCCATCGGAAGAGCCCCTCGGATAGGCATTAAGGAACCGTCTAACGACAACTCTCCCATAATCAAAAATTCAGAAAGATTTTCA
Organism: Candidatus Avirikenella pullistercoris; assembly: GCA_018710935.1. Lineage (GTDB taxonomy): Bacteria > Bacteroidota > Bacteroidia > Bacteroidales > Rikenellaceae > Avirikenella > Avirikenella pullistercoris. The sequence continues at coordinate 26,977 of DVIX01000043.1, forward strand.
GAAACTAATTGCTCCGTAGCTGCCAAAATCGTAACTGCAATAGGTAGGTCAAAATATGACCCCTCTTTTCTGATATTAGCCGGGGCCATATTGACGATTACTTTTTTCCCCGGTATTTTATATTTATTATTCTCAAATGCGGAAAAAATACGCTGTTGGCTCTCTCGCACCGCATTATCGGGCAGTCCCACAATAAACATCTGAACTCCCGGCGACACATTTACCTCAATAGTAATCGTAATAGCATCAATACCTTGTAAAGTACTCCCGTAACTCTTAACCAACATATGTCATACTTTTTTTAGACATAAATATAATATATTCAGACAAACATCGCAATTATAATTTACGATAAAACAACCGAAAAGCAGATAACTGAAAATATTTATACCATAAATAAGAAGGCGGAAAATGAGATTCATTTTCCGCCTTCTTATTTATTCGATTATTTTTCTCTATAACTGAGTTACAATATTTCCGTGCATTACCTTCAACTTAACCGGGAAAATAAGGTCTTTTCCTCTGGCTGCATTAACATCTTCTGCGATAGATTGCAATTTACGGGAGACTTTCCCCTTAAATACTACGTTACCTTCATATTTTATCGTTACCGGCTTATCCAAATCCATCATATTGTCATTCAAACCGATAATTACAGAAGGAGCATCGCAACGAAGAATATTCACTGTATTGGTTTCGCTGTCGTATTCAGCAGTTACGTTAAGTCCCTGAAGTTTACCGGTAGGTCCGGCATATAACCAATAAAAATTATCTCTTGCAATATCATCCTGTACCCAAACCACTTTATTAGGAATCGGATTTCTGGTATATTGATACAACCAGTCGATAGCAACTGTATCGCGATTTAACATCCAGTGTCCGCAATCTTCATGAATAGTTACTTTATGAATATATCCGTCAGGATCTTCCTTATGAAGAGCATCGAGGTCTTTTGACCATTTACGAGCCAATTCATTCCGTCCGTAAGCAGCATCCTGGCCTCCCATGAATATAGCGAATGGAAGATTACGAAGCGATAATATCTGCGCATCATTCGGATGGCCCGCCATCATTGAAGCAGCAGCCCAATGGTCAGCCAAACGCGGAGCAAGCTGAAAAGTCCCGTCTCCACCTGCCGAATATCCCATAATATACACTTTATTAGGATTTACTCCTTCATAAATAACTGCATTTTCAATAATCTGGTCAATAAATCCGTCCATATATCCCTGATGCCACATATTCCAAGTATCGGTCGGAGAACGAGGTACAAAATACATCCCTTCTTTCAAATTATATAACCGTTTCTGATTCTCCCATTGCTGGTCATTAGCAGCGGGCGTAGTTCCACCACCGCCATGCATAGAAATATAAAGAGCTCTGCCATCCGCAGGTTTTTCTCCGAACAGCTTATATATAAATTTCATACGGTAATTACCGTTTTTAAGCTCTCCAGCTTTCCAATCAGCTCCCTGAGTCTGTTTTACTTTTTCCACTCGCTCTGCCAGCAATTTGGCTGTAGCTTCTTCTGCCTCAGCTTTTGTCAAATGCTGGGGATTTTGCGCCATAGCAACCAATCCGCCCATTAGCAGGCATGAGAGTAATAATGTTTTTCTCATACAAATTAAAATTTAGGTTATAATCATTAAATTATCTAAAGCTATTTAAAAATTAGACGCTAATATAATGAAATATCTGATAAAACAAAACAAAAAAACGAATAATCCCTAATAGATTACTCGTTTTTCCATACTTTTAATTCAAAAATATCAAAGGAAGTCAATCACTTATATTGATTTTGCAATAAAATCCCCGACCTCTTTTGTGGAATAACTTTTTCCTCCCTCAGCCAAATCTTCCGTAACCACACCTTCTTCAATCGCTTTTGCTACGGCAACCCGGACAGCTGCTCCTTCTTCCTTCATCCCAAGATATTCCAACAACATCGCCGCCGAAAGAATTGTCGCCATAGGATTAGCAATACCTTTACCCGCAGCTTGCGGATACGAACCGTGAATAGGCTCGAACAATGCATTTTCTTTACCTACCGATGCCGAAGGCAATAAACCGAGCGAACCGCTTATCACGCTCGCTTCATCGGTCAAGATATCTCCAAACATATTTTCAGTAACCATTACGTCGAACGCTGCCGGCCACTGAATGAGCTGCATCGCCGCATTATCCACAAACATATATTCGACTTCCACATCGGGATATTCCGGAGCGATTTCTTTGGCAATTTCCCTCCATAAACGCGAAGTAGCTAAAACATTCGCTTTATCTACCACCGTAAGATGTTTTCTGCGTGACATTGCCATATCAAAAGCCAATCGCAAAATCCGTTCTATTTCTTCACGGGAATAAACGCAACTGTCATATGCTACAGTTCCGTCCTCAGTTCTTCCCTGCGGACGGCCGAAATAAATTCCTCCTGTTAATTCCCGTACACATACGAAATCCACCCCCTTCACCCGCTCTGTTTTCAAAGGCGACCGTTCTGCCAAAGCATCGAACATTACCAACGGGCGAATATTCGCAAACAATCCCAACGCTTTACGCATCTTCAGTAATCCCTGCTCCGGACGAACTTTCGCTTTTGGGTTATTATCGAACCGGGGATCGCCAATCGCCCCGAACAATATCACATCGCTATTCAGGCACAACTCATGCGTTTCATCAGGATAAGGTTCCCCTACCTTATCGATAGCGGCCGCACCGACCACTCCATACTCGTATTCGAATTCATGGGAATATTTTCCTGCTACGGCATTCAATACCTTTACCGCTTCTCCCACAATCTCAGGCCCTATCCCGTCACCGGGCAATACTGCTATTTTTACCGTCATTCTCCTTTATTTTATATGTGATTGTTCATACTTTTCTATCTCCGGTTTCAGGCTCACAAGATAATCCACATCATCATAACCGTTTATCAAACACTCTTTCTTATAACCGTCCAATGCAAAAAACTCTTGTTCCCCCGTCGCATCAATCGTAATTGTCTGCGAAACAATATCTACCGTAAAAGTAGCCGAATTATCTTTCGCAATTCGAGCAAACATTTTCTGTAAGAAACCTTCACTCACCATAACAGGCAACAAACCATTATTCAATGCATTATTCTTAAAAATATCGGCAAAAAAACTCGAAACCACCACTCTAAAACCATAATCGAATATTGACCACGCCGCATGTTCACGAGAAGAGCCACAACCGAAATTTTTTGCAGCAACCAATATTTTACCGCTATAACGCGAATCATTTAACGGAAAATCCGAAATTTTACGGTTCTCCTTATCATACCGCCAATCACGAAAAAGGTTATCTCCGAATCCTTTTCTTTCCACTGCTTTCAGAAAACGGGCAGGAATAATCTGATCGGTATCTATATTTTCTATATTCAGAGGCACAGCCGATGAAGATAATTTTTCAAATTTTGGAATAGCCATATCTGTAACTTTTTCTGTAAATTTTAATAATATAGCATTTTAAAGCAATGAACGGGGATCGGTTATCACTCCCGTAACGGCTGCAGCCGCAGCAACAAGAGGTCCGGCAAGTAAAGTACGTGCTCCGGGCCCCTGACGTCCTTCAAAATTACGATTAGAAGTAGAGACACAATATTTTCCTGCAGGAACCTTATCCGCATTCATAGCCAGACACGCCGAACATCCCGGCTGGCGAAATTCAAAGCCTGCTTCTTTCAATATATCGACCAGCCCTTCATCGTACGCCATTTTCTCAACGGCTTTAGAACCGGGAACCAACCATACGGTAACACCTTCCGCCTTTTTTCGTCCTTCGACCATTTTCGCAAAAGCTCTGAAATCTTCAATCCGTCCATTGGTACAACTACCTACAAAAACATAATCGATTTTCTTTCCAAGCAATTTTTCCCCTTCTTCAAACCCCATATAATCAAGCGATTTTTTAAAAGATATTTTATCGCTTCCGCTCAATTCCGCAGAAGAAGGAATAGAAGCATCTATCGCCATACCCATACCGGGATTCGTACCATAAGTTATCATCGGTTGAATATCCGATGCTTCAAACACATATTCCTTATCGAAACGGGCATCTTCATCGCTATAAAGTGTTTTCCAATATTTCATCGCTTTTTCCCATTCTTCTCCCTCTGGAGCCTCACTACGCCCTTTCATATAAGCAAAGGTCGTTTCATCCGGAGCAATCATTCCTCCCCTCGCACCGCATTCGATGCTCATATTACAAACCGTCATCCGCCCTTCCATCGACAAAGAACGAATCGCACTGCCTGCAAATTCTATAAAATAACCGGTCCCTCCGGATGCCGATATTCGAGAAATAATATACAACACAATATCTTTTGCAACGACTCCTTTACCCAACGTCCCATTCACCGTAATACGCATGGTTTTAGGTTTCGGCTGCAAAATACACTGCGACGCGAATACCATTTCAACTTCAGAAGTCCCGATACCGAAAGCTACCGCACCGAAAGCTCCATGAGTAGAAGTATGGCTATCCCCGCAAACAATAGTCATTCCCGGACGTGTCAATCCCGTTTCCGGACCTATCACATGAACGATTCCCTGCTTAGGGTTATTCAAGTCATACAAAGTAATCCCCTGCTCTTTACAATTATTTACCAACATTTCCACCTGATTACGGGATTCTGCATCGGCAATCGGCAAGTGTTGATTAAGAGTGGGAATATTATGATCGGGAGTTGCTGTCGTCCGTTCCGGACGAAATACTTTCAATCCCCGCTTCTTTAAACCTAAAAATGCGACAGGAGAAGTCACTTCATGAATATAATGCCTGTCAATATAGAGTACACTACGCCCACCGTCAACATTCCGGATTACATGCGCATCCCATACCTTATCAAAAAGAGTTTTTGACATTTATCGTTTTTTATTAAAATTATAATTAATTCAGAATATATCTGTTTTACCACAAATTTATACCTTCCCAAAAAATATACCCCGTTCTCTTTTTCACATTGTTGACTGAAAGATTAAAAAGGTTGCAGTGCAACCTTTTCCTTTCTCATCTTAATTATTTCCTCCCAATAATTTATTCACACCGTCAATATAAGCTTCTACGGCTGCCCGCACAATATCGGTATTTGCAGCAAATCCATGCGATACGGCACCTTCCAACCCCACCTGTATATGCACTCTTCCCACATCGTTGCTTCCTTTCGTCATTGCCTGCAACAAAAACTCCTGCAAAACGATCTGTTCTTTCAAAATACTTTTAATCGCATTAATTGCCGCATCGACAGGCCCATTTCCCGTTTCGGTAGCAGTAAAAGCCGTACCGCCGATTTCCAAAATAAGAGTAGCCGTAGGAATCAAAGTTCCGGTAAGCACTTGCAAATATTTCAAAGATATTTTACGCTGCATGGCATCTTTCATCTTTTCCCCCACTAAAACCAACAAATCTTCGTCACGGATTTCCTTTTTCTTATCGGCAAGTTTCAAAAACTCTTCATACACCTTATCCAACGCCTCCTGTTCCAGATGAACACCGAGCACTCCCAAACGATGATGCAAAGCAGCCCGGCCGCTACGAGCAGTCAATACAATCTCCGTATCGGTCATTCCTATATCTTTCGGATCTATAATCTCATAATTTTCACGGTTTTTCAATACCCCATCCTGATGAATACCGGAAGAATGGGCAAAAGCATTTCTCCCGACAATCGCCTTATTCGGCTGAACCGGCATATTCATTAAATTCGAAACCAAACGGCTGGTTTCCAGAATACGCTGCGAATTAATGTTCGTATCTATTCCCAGATGTTTATGACAACGCAAAGCCATAACAACCTCCTCTAACGAAGTATTGCCTGCCCGTTCACCGATTCCATTAATCGTAACTTCAACCTGACGAGCCCCATTAATAACACCAGTCAAAGCATTTGCAGTAGCCATTCCCAAATCGTTATGGCAATGGGTAGCTATAATCGCCTTATCGATTCCATCGACATGATCGACCAAATATTTGATTTTAGCCCCATATTGCGAAGGGAGGCAATATCCTGTCGTATCGGGAATATTGACAACCGTAGCCCCTGCTTTTATTACCGCTTCTACCACACGTGCCAAATATTCATTATCGGCACGTCCTGCATCTTCTGCATAAAACTCCACATCCTCCACATATTTTTTTGCATATTTTACAGCCGCTACGGCACGCTCTAAAATCTCCTCCGGATTGGATTTTAACTTATCGTAAATATGAAATTCAGAAACCCCGATTCCGGTATGTATCCGTTTATGTTTCGCATACGCTAACGCATCGGCTGCCACATCAATATCTTTCTCCACCGCACGAGTCAACGCACAAATAACTGGCCATGTAACAGCTTTAGATATTTCTCTTACGGAATTAAAATCCCCCGGACTCGAAATGGGGAATCCTGCTTCCAATATATCCACTCCCAATGCTTCCAAAGCTCTTGCCACTTCTATTTTTTCCACTGTATTCAACTGACAACCCGGCACCTGCTCTCCATCGCGCAATGTTGTATCAAAAACAAATAATTTATCCGCCATAATAATAATGCTAATTTTCTTTTACTAATTCATATTCAACGATAACCCATTCGTTTTACCATTAAACTTCACACTGAAACTCCCGCCTTTCCGGCCAGTCAATTTCATTTCTTTGCAAACATAAGAACGAGATAAAAAAATTTCAGAATCAGTCAAAAGATTTTACCCTATACCCAATAACAATAAATTCAAAATACAAATAAACAAAACAATAATAATCAAATAATTATATTCACAAATAAACCAAAATAGCTCCGACATCAAAACCCTATAATATTATTTGGAAAATATTATTTTGCGAGATAAAATAAATTGCATTATTCCCCTGACCAACAAGTAAACGATAAAAGCACACCATAATGCTTCATTGCCCATAAGCGGGTAAAAACCGTAATAAATCGCAAAAAAGAATACCGTCGCAACAAACATCACATTACGCATAATACCGGCCTGAGTAGCACCAACCAATACCCCGTCATATACGAACGCCAAAAATCCGGCTAACGGTACCGCAACAATCCACTCCTGCGATTCCCTCGCCGTTTCTACAATTACGTCGTTATTTGTAAATAAAGATAATAACGGCTCAAGAAAAAACAGATAAATTACTGTAAACAATATTGCAATTCCAGCTCCCCACACAATTATATGTTTTACACTTTTTTGCAACATCCGCCTATTTTCTGCCCCTACATAACGCCCGACCAGAGCTTCGCCGGCATAAGCGAATCCGTCCATTATATAGGAAAACAATATAAACATTTGCATAAACAACGTATTGACGGCTAAAACCATTTTCCCCATCCCCGACGAAGCCGAAGTAAAAAACGTAAATACGATAACTAAACACAACGTCCTTAAAAAAATATCCCCGTTAATATGGAAAAATCGTAAAAGGGATTTCCAATCCAAACTTTTTCTAATTGAAAAATACCGGGATAATCTTCCATAATATTTCAGCCATGCAATTACAGAAAAAAGTACGCCCGAAAACTGGGCAATTACGGTTCCCCAAGCAACTCCTTCAATCCCTAAACGAAATACCGTCACAAAAAGAAGGCTGAATACAATATTGACAATATTGATAGTAATTGCGATATACATCGGAGTACGGGAATTTTGCATTCCGATAAACCAACCTTTGAATACATATAAAGACAAAGTTGCCGGAGCAGCCCAAATACGTACAAAAAAATAATCCAATGCCAATCGCTTCATCACTCCCTCCGCATGCATAAACCCCATCGCTATTTTTCCGATAAACAGCTGTAATGCCAATACCAAAATCGCAACCGACACTGCAACCGACAAAGCCCTGACTAATACATGCATACACTCTTCCAAATTCCGGGCACCGAAAGCTTGTGCCGCAAATCCCGACGTTCCCATACGTAAAAAGCCAAAATTCCAATATATAAGATTAAAAATGGCTGTTCCTATCGCTATCGCTCCTATATATTTTTCATCTCCTAAATGCCCTACAATAGCCAAATCGACCATTCCCAAAAGAGGAACCGTTATATTCGTGATAATGTTGGGAATAGAAAGCCTTAATATTTTTTTGTACACTAAATAATTGGTTTATTTCTTTATTCTAATTAATTTTGAAATATCTGAAACAGCAAAAATATAAAAATAAATAATGGAACATTACGAAACTGAACATAGCGAACATTTTCACGACAGTGCTTTAAAAGTAAACGCCGGTATCGAACAGCCGCCCGTAGTAAGCCCTTATTTTCAAAAGAAAAAACGTCATAACCTTACTACACAAGATTACATAGACGGAATACTGGCCGGAAACATCTCCATATTAAGCCAGGCCATTACACTAATTGAAAGCCTTTTGCCGGAACATTACGCTCAATCACAGGAAATCATCGAGAAATGCCTTCCTTACAGCGGGAACTCCGTCCGCATCGGAATCACCGGCGTACCAGGGGCAGGGAAATCCACTTTCATAGAAGCTATCGGGACCAAAGTAACCAATTTGGGACACAAACTCGCTGTTCTGGCGATAGACCCTTCTTCCGAAAAAAGCAAAGGTTCCATTCTGGGAGATAAAACCCGTATGGAAACATTGGTACACAACCCCAAAGCCTTCATACGCCCCAGCCCATCCGCAGGCTCCTTAGGCGGCGTCGCCCGTAAAACCCGTGAAAGTATTATTTTATGCGAAGCGGCAGGATTCGATGTTATTTTTATAGAAACAGTCGGGGTCGGACAATCGGAAACAGCCGTACACTCTATGGTCGATCTGTTTTTAATGATACAGATAGCCGGTGCAGGAGATGAATTGCAAGGAATCAAACGCGGAATTATGGAAATGGCCGATATGGTCGCTATCAACAAAGCCGACGGAGAGAATATCAATCGGGCAAATCTTGCAAAAAGGCATTTCGCCAACGCATTAAACCTGTTTCCCATGCCTGAATCAGGTTGGAAACCCCGTGTATATACCTGCTCAGCAGTAGAAGGAAGCGGACTTATGGATATTTGGGGAGGCATAGAAGATTTTTTGAAATTCACCAAAACAAACGGATATTTCCAAGCAAATAGAAATACTCAAGCCAAATACTGGATGTATGAAACCATTCACGAGGCTCTCCGCGAAAACTTTTACACCAACCCTGCCGTAAAAGCCAATATGAATCATTTTGAAGAAAAAGTTCTGAACAACGAAATCAGTTCTTTCATTGCAGCAAAAGAACTATTGACATTATACAAGGAAGATATCACTAAATAAAAAAGGAGGATATGGACAATAACGTATTGATTGCATTCCTGCTTACCCTTTTTGCCGGCCTCGCTACCGGTATCGGGAGTTTGATTGCATTGATATCCAGTTCCACCAACCGTAAATTTCTCTCCTTTTCATTAGGTTTGTCTGCAGGAGTTATGATATATGTTTCGTTTGTAGAAATATTATCGACTTCAAGAGATTCTTTCTCTTTGGTTTCGACAGGCAAAATGAGCGAAATGTACACTGCCCTTTTCTTTTTCGTAGGAATCGGCTTCATTGCTTTAATCGACAAGTTAGTTCCTTCCAAAGAAAATCCCCACGAAATACGTTCTGTCGAGAATAAAAATGTACATCCTCCTAAAAGCAAACTGATGAGGATGGGATTATTGACCGCTTTGGCTATCGGAATACACAACTTTCCCGAAGGACTCGCCACCTTTACCGCAGCACTCGACGATGCAACTTTAGGAGTGGCTATTGCCGTAGCGATAGCCATTCACAATATACCGGAAGGCATAGCCGTTTCCGTTCCCATATATCAGGCGACGGGAAACAGAAAAAAGGCTTTCTATCTTTCATTTCTTTCCGGACTTGCAGAACCTGTGGGAGCCCTTATCGGATACCTGATATTAATGCCTTTCATCTCTCCGGGAGTGTTAGGCGCCGTATTCGCTATCGTTGCAGGAATTATGGTGTTCATTTCTCTCGATGAACTACTGCCCGCCGCTCGGGAATGGGGAGAACACCACATATCTATATACGGTGTTATTTCCGGCATGGCCATTATGGCCCTGAGCCTAATATTATTATAATCTCAATTAGTATATGAACCCGAAAGACGAACATATAACCGAAACGAAAAAAAATAAGGAACCGATGACAAAAGAGCAAAAAAACAATGTCATCTTAATGATTATTTTAATTATTTTATTCCTTATCGGCATAATTACTCGCTGGGGATATATCAAAACGGAAATATCCGATTCCGTGAATCATTTTTTCCCTTCCAAAGACTCTTTATATAAAAGATAATCAAAACGCAAACAATGGTAACATTCGAAGAATTTAAAACAGAAGTAAATTCCTGGCTGCCGCAAATAAAAACAATAGCACAAATTTATTTTCACAGCGACATTACTCCCTTATTCAAAACGGATAACTCTCCGGTAACCATTGCTGACAAAGAAATAGAAACGTATCTTATTAACCGGATAACCCAAAAATATCCTGAACATTCCATTGTTGGTGAAGAAACCGGCATTATAGAACATCAGTCCGATTACCAATGGGTACTGGATCCTATAGACGGAACACAAAGTTTCATCCACCATGTTCCCCTTTTTTCAACATTAATAGCGTTATTAAAAGACGGTATTCCTCTATACGGTTGCATATATCTGCCTCTAATGGATGAAATTTTAATGGGTGACGGCAATATCGCCTTGTTGAACGGAGCTCCCGTAAAAATGCGCAACCGGGAAAAAATCGATGAATTAACGATTCTTACGTCCAACATACTTAGTATCGGTAAATACCATAACGGTCATGCTTTCTCTAATCTGATCGGCCAATGCCGTTGTTTCCGTACATGGGGCGATGGATTCGGGTATTATCTTCTTGCGACAGGACGCGCAGATGTCATGGTAGATCCTCATATGAAAATTTGGGATATCATGGCTCTCATTCCTGTCATTCGCGGCGCAGGAGGAACGATTACCGACTATTACGGAAATAATCCTGCAGAAGGAACCAGTATCATAGCCGCATCACCAGCCATACACCCTTTTATTATCGAGGCATTAAAATAATGATAAAAAACCATTAAAAAGAAAGAGCCCGTTATACGAGCTCTTTTGAAAATTTATAAATTCAAAATTCACTTTTACAGCTAAAATCGGATATTTTATTCTCTACTATTTTTTCACATTTATCCCAAAACAGAGGCCAACACCTCGAATTTAACACTCCATTGCTCTCCGCTGCGCATATCTTTTACAGCCGCAATACGGGTTTGCAATTCGTTTTCTCCAATAATAACCACATAAGGAATTCCTCGTTTATTGGCATATTCCATCTGTTTTTTCATTTTTACAGCATCGGGATATATCTCTGCCGATACCCCCTCCATACGCATTTTTATCAAAAGACGGAGCGCTGCTATCTCTTCCTTCCCTCCAAAATTGACAAACAAAGCCTTAGTAGTTATATCCGTATCTTCCGGAAATAAATTCAAATTCAACAATACATCATAAATACGGTCTGCACCGAACGAAATTCCTACCCCGGAAACTCCGGACAATCCGAAGATACCGGTCAAATCATCATAACGTCCTCCCCCGCAAATACTCCCTATGGCATAATCTTTTGCTTTTACCTCAAAAATAGCCCCCGTATAATAATTTAATCCCCGGGCAAGCGATAAATCCAGTTCTATATCAAGATTTACTCCCAAAGCCTTAACATACTCCAAAATAGTTTCTATTTCTGCAACTCCTTTCAACCCTGTTTCACTACCGGAAATAATCTTTTTAATCTGCACCAATTTTTCACTATTATCTCCCTGCAAAGTCAGTATCGGTTGTAATTTTGCTATCGCACTGCTATCGATACCTTTGGATAATAACTCCTCATTCACTGCTTCTATGCCAATTTTATCCAGTTTATCTATGGCAACAGTTATATCCATCATCTTATCCGCATATCCGATACTCTCTGAAATACCGTATAGTATTTTGCGATTATTAATTTTCAATGTTACATTGATACATAAATCCGCAAACACTTCCGCTACAATCTGTACTAACTCTACCTCATTCAACAGGGAATTACTCCCTACTACATCTACATCGCATTGATAAAACTCACGGTAACGTCCTTTCTGAGGCCTGTCCGCACGCCATACAGGCTGTATCTGATATCTTTTAAAAGGAAATACTATCTCATTCTGATGCTGTACGACATAACGCGCAAAAGGCACCGTAAGGTCATACCGCAACCCTTTTTCACAGATTTTTGCTGAAACGCCGTTACTATTTCCTGCCTCTACATCCTGCAGTGATAATTTTTTTAAAAAATCGCCGGAATTCAGGACTTTAAAAAGCAATTTATCTCCTTCCTCTCCATATTTTCCCAACAATGTAGATAGATTCTCCATAGAGGGTGTTTCCAACGGCATATATCCATGTTTTTCAAATATATTTTTAATCGTATTGAAAATATATCCTCTCCTCATCATCTCTATCGGGGAAAAATCACGCGTTCCCTTTGGAATCGACGGTTTTTGTATAGTCATAACTATTTAATTTGTAACTTTATAAAATCAAAACAATCTCTATTCGCTAATGTTCAATCAACTTCCGGTATTTCACCCGGTGCGGAGTAACATCACCCAACCGTTTCTTTTTATTCTCTTCATAATCGCTGTATCCACCTTCAAAGAATACAGCCTGGGAATCTCCTTCGAACGCAAGAATATGAGTAGCGATACGGTCTAGAAACCAACGGTCGTGGGAAATCACGACAGCACATCCAGCAAAATTTTCCAAACCCTCTTCAAGTGCCCTTAAAGTATTCACATCTATATCATTAGTAGGCTCATCCAGTAACAACACATTTCCCTCCTCTTTCAGAGCAAGGGCCAAATGTAACCGGTTCCTCTCCCCTCCCGATAAGACTCCGCACTTTTTCTCCTGATCCGCACCTGTAAAATTAAACCGTGAAATATATGCCCGAGCATTAATAGAACGGCCGCCTAAAACAATATTTTCACTATTCTGGGAAACGACCTCATAAACCGTTTTCTCAGGATCTATCGACTTGTGCTGCTGATCCACATAAGCGAGTTTAACGGTTTCTCCCACTTTAAAATCCCCGGAAGTAACCTGTTCCAATCCCATAATCATTTTAAAGAGGGTGGTTTTACCGGCTCCGTTCGGACCGATCACCCCAACAATACCGGCCGGAGGTAATTTGAAATTCAAATTTTCAAATAACACTCTGTCCCCATACGCTTTAGTAACATCATGCGCTTCTATAACGACATCACCTAAACGCGGGCCATTCGGAATAAATATTTCTAATTTTTCCTCTTTCTGTTTGCTGTCTTCATTCAACAATTTGTCATAAGCAGACAAACGCGCTTTTGATTTGGCATGCCGGGCAGAAGGAGCCATACGTACCCATTCCAATTCCCGTTCCAACGTTTTTCTCCGCTTACTCTCCTGCTTTTCCTCCATCTCAAGACGTTTGGTCTTCTGCTCCAACCAACTCGAATAATTTCCTTTCCAAGGAATTCCCTCTCCCCTATCCAATTCCAATATCCATCCCGCTACATTATCCAGGAAATAACGGTCATGGGTAACTGCTATCACAGTCCCTTTATATTGTTGCAAATGTTGCTCCAACCAATCGATACTTTCCGCATCCAAATGGTTTGTCGGCTCATCCAGCAACAACACATCGGGTTCCTGTAAAAGCAACCGACACAATGCAACCCGCCGGCGTTCCCCTCCCGACAAATTTTTCACAGGAGTATCTCCTTCCGGGCAACGCAAAGCATCCATCGCCCGTTCCAAAGTAGCATCGAGCTCCCACCCGTTCTTATGGTCGATCTGCTCTGTTAATTCTCCCTGCCGAATGATAAGTTTATTCATCGTATCATCATCCATAGGCTCAGCAAACCTATTATTCACTTCTTCATACTCCTTCAACAGAGCTACAACATCCGCACACCCTTCCTGCACAACCTCCTTCACCGTTTTGCTGTCATCCAACCGAGGCTCCTGTTCCAAATACCCTACCGTATATCCGGGAGCAAAAACCACCTCTCCCTGAATATTCTTATCCAATCCCGCAATAATCTTCATCAAAGTAGATTTTCCGGAACCATTCAATCCGATAATACCTATTTTAGCCCCATAAAAAAATGAGAGGTAAATATTATTCAACACTTTCTTTTGATTGGTAAAAGTCTTACACACACCAACCATCGAAAAAATAACTTTTTTATCATCTATTGCCATACTCTTTTTTTGTGACAAAATTCTGTTCAATAAATTTGACAAATAATTATTTCTCTGTCCGAATTTCTACATATCCTAATTCGGACAGCAACTCCATAAAGGTAATCATATCTTCCAAAGAAGAAATTTTCCGATTCTGAACATCCACCATCTTTTTAATGTCCAATACCGACAAATCTCCTGATATCGTTAAACGGGCTGCCTCTTTCTTATCCTGTACATTCAACAAATTATACTTCTGTACCTCTTCCTTTCCCAATTCCTGCATAAAGACATTCAAGACATTATATCCTTTCTCTCTAACTTTTGCAGTAGATTTCGGATACATTTTAGAGGCTCTTTTTTCTATTGCATTTAAACGGTACCCGGATAATGAATTATTCGTACCAAAACGGGAATTACTCAAAGCTACGACAGCATCCTGCGCATTTTTGACCTGCTTTTCGATAATAGCTTTTTGTGTTTCTATGAACCGTTCCAATTTTTCAGACTCAGGTGCCAGCTCTTTCACCGATTCCAAAGTCATTTTTTCGGCCAAAGCAGTAGCATCTAAATCGAATAAAACTTTTTTCAACGTAGAATCGGCTTTATTGGCCTTTTCCACCATAATCTTATCTGCTCCGACATTCTGTATGGAAGCGATTCTCCTCAATGCATTACCGGATACTTCTCCGCCAATCTGTAAAGCCCCCTCTTCATCGGCTGTCGCTGCAATATAAGCGATCGCTGCAGTAACGACGACTGCCCGTTTTAACTGTGTCGGATCAAGATATTCAACCCGGTCGGCCGAAGTATGATAATGATTATCCGGCCATGTAACCATCAAAATAGCCGGAACCTGTACTCCCCAATCATTGAACACTTCATGGTCGGAAGCTCCGTAATGCGCTACCAAAGAATAATAGAACGGATCATCCGAGCCGGTAGGAGCAACGACAGGCTTCGGAGACGTACCCAACAAAATACTTTGTCGATTGGTCGTACTCCCTACATAACGCAATATATTTTCTGCAATGTCATTGACATAATGCGAATTTGCCATTGTAGTACGATGCAGACAATAATAGGAACGTTCCTCCGCCAATGCAAGCCCGACCATATCGAGATTAATATCGAACAAAGCTTTCCCCGTTATATCTTTATTGGCATTCGCCCAAGGAATGATACCGCTGAACTCATCCCCCCAGACAAAACGGAGCGTACGGCGGGGGCGTTCTATCTTTCCTTCTTTAATTAAGGTATTCAAAGTACGAGCTACTTCCAACAACACGGCAGACCCCGATATATTATCATTAGCACCCAATTTGGAATACCCCTCGAATAAATGTGCCGAAAAAAGAATCTCTCCCGCATCAGGATCCGTTCCTGAAATATAACATGATGGAGACTGATACTCAAAATCGACCTGTTTTGCTTCTACTACCGCATGAACCGTTACTTTCTCTCCCTTTTTCAAACGGTCCCGCAAAACATATCCGTCACGAGGCGTAAGCAAAAACCCGAATCCAAGGGGTTCGCCTTCCGACACCCGGATACTCGCATTAGGAATCTGCAAAGGATCGACCAATGGACGTGGAGAATAAAAAGAGATAACTCCGACAGCTCCTCTTTTCATCGTATTCTTATGCAGCACATTGACATTCGCACTACCTAATGCGATTTTTCCTTGCAAATCGATTCCGTCAAGTTCTTTATCGGTAGCATCGCCGACCCATACCAACTCTGCTGTAACATCGGCATCGTCGCTACCCTGCGCCAAGACCGCAGGCAAATCGTTAAAATCAGCCAATTTATGGGTATACGGAGCAACCTCCCATAATGTTCCTTTTACTCCACTCCAGGTAGGCTTTTCTTTAGGATAACGATTGATAACAACTCCTTCCAACCCATATTCTTCCGCTTTGTCCCGAATATAAACCGCTTCGAATAACGAATCGAAATTCCGCTGGCTCTTTTCATAAGGAGCCAAATCATAAATAGAACGAATAGCCTGTTCTCCCGAAGACTCGCCTACGATTAAATCATAATTCTTATCATCAAGTAGTTTATAATACATCGGAGTTATATATTGGGCAGAAACCGTAAAAGCAACTCCCAACATACATAAGGAAAGGAACAATTTTTTCATAATATCGAAATTCCTGTTTTAAAATATCTTTTACTAAAATTCCGCATTTTTCGGAGTACGCGGGAACGGTATCACATCACGAATATTCGCCATGCCTGTCACAAACAACAACAACCGTTCGAAACCGAGTCCGAAACCGCTATGAGGAGCCGTTCCGAAACGCCGGGTATCCAAATACCACCACACATCTTTTTGCGGAATATGCAATTCTTCTATACGTTTCGTCAATTTTTCCAGACTTTCTTCCCTTTGGGAACCTCCGATAATCTCTCCGATTTTCGGGAATAATACGTCCATAGCCCGGACTGTTTTCCCGTCATCGTTCTGTTTCATATAAAAAGCTTTGATTTCCTTCGGATAATTCGTCAATATAACCGGTTTCTTAAAATGCTGTTCCACTAAATAACGCTCATGTTCACTCTGCAAATCCAATCCCCAACTAACAGGAAACTCGAACTTATGTCCCGACTTCATCAATATATCGATTCCTTCCGTATAATCGAGACGGACAAAATCGTTATTCAAAACAAAATTCAAACGGTCTATTAACTCCCCATCGTACATCTTAGCAAGGAACTGCAAATCGTCCATACTGTTATCCAACGCATAACGAATCAGATATTTCAAAAAATCTTCCGCCAGATTCATGTTATCTTCGATCTCATAAAATGCCATTTCAGGCTCAATCATCCAAAACTCAGCAAGGTGACGAGGCGTATTGGAATTTTCTGCACGGAAAGTAGGACCGAACGTATAAATTTCCGAAAGAGCCATTGCTCCCAGCTCCCCTTCCAATTGTCCGGAAACAGTCAGATTGCATGATTTTCCGAAAAAGTCTTGCGTATAATCCACTTTCCCATCTTCCGTTTTAGGCACATTATTCAAATCGAGCGTAGTAACGGAAAACATAGCTCCCGCCCCTTCTGCATCCGAACCGGTAATCAAAGGCGTATGCAGATAACAGAACCCCTTATCGTTAAAATATTTATGAATAGCATAAGCCATTGCATGACGAATACGGAACACCGCTCCGAATGTATTGGTACGAGGACGCAAATGCGCTATTTCACGCAAAAATTCCAAAGTATGTCCTTTTTTTTGCAAAGGGTAAGTATCCGGATTCGCAGTTCCGTACAACTCCATCGACGTTGCCTGCACCTCTACCGGTTGACCGGAACCCAAAGATTCTACCAATGCTCCGATAACTTTGATACATGCGCCCGTAGTAATTTGACGTAACAATTCTTCGTCAAATTTTTCCACATCCACAACCACCTGTATATTATTTATTGTAGAACCGTCATTCAGGGCAATAAATGCCACTTTTTTATTTCCGCGTTTTGTTCTAACCCAGCCTTTTACAACAACTTCCTGAGAGTGGGGAGCACTTTTTAACAGCTCTTTAATCTTAATCCGTCCTCCTGTCATAACATTCATTTTTTTACTTTTATATCTTATAATTATTAATTTTCTTTTCCGATATCATTATCCCATCTGAAAGGTCTTCCGCCTTTCTATGCCCGGATAAATAGGCCCGAATTCCCCGTTGTGCCCATACTGTAACAACCGAACACACCATACGGGGCAAAATCACCCACCACAATCCTATTCCAAGAGAGATAAACAAAAAACTATCTTCCAATAAACTATGTGTTTGGGCAATACTGGTATTCAATAAAGAAACGTCCTCTTCCGACAATTCCCCTTTTCTCACTTCTCCAACCATCACTGCCCCGCCATAAGCCAATCCCAACAAATTAGCCACAATCCATAAAAAGGTAGTGGAATACGGTAATCCCAATACCGCCATTAAAGGGCGCAACGGTTTCGTCAGCCAATCAATTACCTTAAATTCTTTCAATATACTCTGACATATATTCAACAATGTTACAATAACTAATACCTGTATAACCAATGTCCCTGTCGTTCCCAACCAACTCAGCAACAATTCCCCCCATCCCTGAGGAGCCGATGCTACAACATTCAGAAATAACGTACCGCTGAAATCGTCCGGCAATATCTTATTTAAAAGAAATCCTGCTATCAATGACGAAAATACACGCAGAAATACAATTCCGTATGCAGAAGCTCCCGTATTTTTTTGAACCGTCGTTTCAACAATCAGATTATGCGATATCAGGCACATTGTTGCCAAAATAGTAACAGAGCGAAAATCCAATCCCAATCCTGCAATAACCCCTATCGCAGAATAAATACTTGTCAAAGCCGATGTAATACACACCAAAGCAGCCCGTCCATCCAGTCCCAATAAATTAAACAAAGGTGAAGCAAAATCGGCTATAACCTGCACAAATCCCAAATAATCCAAAATAACGACAAACAGTGTAATAGGAATCATCATTCTCAACAACCAGAATGCGCTTCTCATTGCCGGTTTTAATGCCCTTTTTACCGCAGCACAGAATCGTTGTTTTATATCGCTTTGCAACATCCAAAAGATTATTTGACTAATTAAGTCACAAATTTAATAAAAAATAGCAAGAGTAATATTAAAAAAGGGAAGAGGGAAACTTTAGATTATTTCCCTCTTCCTCTCTTTATTATTCAAAAAATTATATCTAATAATTGAAAAAACGATTCAATCCTTATTTTTTCAATTAATCTTCAATCGGTTCGAATACTTCCTTACCTTCTCCGCATAACGGGCAAACCCAATCATCCGGCAACATATCAAAAGGCACTCCGGGCTCGATTCCGCCTTCCGGATCGCCTATTTCCGGATCATATACCCAACCGCATACTGAACATTTGTACTTCTTCATAATAAAATATGTTTTTCATTAAACAATAGGAAATAATTCCAATAATTACATTTTATTAACGTATAATTTTTTACAAAAATTACGCCATGATAATAATATTCGTCCTCTTTTTATCTTTTATCCGTATCTTCTTATCCTTCGAAATTTTTTCTATGCACTACTTCTTAGACAATGACACCTTCATCCCTGTATAAGTTTGAGGCGACAAACGATGCAACTCTTCTTTCACCCGATCAGGAACATTTAACGAATCTATGAAACAAGCAATATCTTTTGCCGTAACGATCTTATTTGTTCGAGTAAGTTCCTTCAATGCCTCATACGGATTCGGATAATTCTCCCTTCTCAGTATCGTCTGAATTCCTTCTGCCACTACTACCCAATTTTTTTCAAGGTCGGCATCGATAGCCGCCTTATTGATAATCAATTTATTCAATCCCCGGCTAATTGCCTTGATAGCGATTAAGGTATGCGCAATAGGAACTCCTACATTACGCAATACCGTAGAGTCCGTTAAATCTCTTTGCAAACGGGAAACCGGTAATTTAGCCGAAAGATGCTCGAAAATGGCATTGGCAATTCCCAAATTACCTTCCCCATTCTCAAAATCAATA
>DVIX01000044.1 GCA_018710935.1 Candidatus Avirikenella pullistercoris
CAGGAGGGAAAGTTCATTTAGGGTTGAGTGATTCTTCTCATTTCAAAGGATTCAGCAAACTTAGCGGGGTAGATGTAAATACTTTTATCGGCCCGCATCCTGCAGGTAATGTCGGGATTCAGATACACCATGTAGCTCCGATAAATAAAGGAGAGGTAGTTTGGACAATCGATATCCAAAATTTAATTATTTTGGGACGTTTCTTCAAAACCGGAAAACTTGACATGACAAAGATTATTGCTCTTACCGGTTCTGAAATTGAAAAACCAAAATATTACCGGGTTATTGCTGGAGCGCAAATCTCAAGTATCGTAAACGGGTTTATAAAGAAACAAGAGGAAGGTTATTCCGTGCGTATTATCAGCGGAAATGTTTTGACCGGTAAGAAAGTAGCGATTGACAATTACCTCGGTTTCTACAATAATCAAATTACGGTTATTCCGGAAGGAGATCATTATGAGTTCTTTGGATGGATAGCTCCTCGTTGTGATAAATTCTCTGTTTCACACAGTTATTTCTCTTGGTTGACTCCGCATAAGAAATACCGTTTGGATACCAATCTTCACGGTGGAGTCAGGGCTTATGTTATGACAGGCCAATATGAGAAAGTCCTTCCTATGGATATTTATCCCGTTTATTTGATAAAAGCTATTTTGGCGGGAGATATCGATAAAATGGAAAATCTGGGTATCTATGAAGTCATTGAAGAAGATTTTGCTTTGTGTGAATTCGTTTGTACCTCCAAAGTTGAAGTGCAAAAAATTATTCGTGACGGGATAAATCAAATGATAAAAGAGCTTAATTAATTGAAATAGAGATGAAATCGCTTAGAAATTATATTGATAAAATTAAGCCGAATTTTGAGAAAGGCGGAAAATACGAGAAATTGCACTCTACTTTCGATGCCTTTGAAACATTTTTGTATGTACCGAAAACTGTAACGAAATCGGGAAGCCATATCCGTGACGTGATAGATTTGAAACGTACTATGTCCGTAGTGGTTATTGCGCTTCTTCCGGCTTTGCTGTTCGGTATGTATAATGTCGGCTTACAGCATTTCAGGGCAATAGGTGCTCCTGAAACGTCTATTATGGGATGTTTTTGGTTCGGTTTTCTGAAAGTGCTTCCTATAATTATCGTGTCTTATGTAGTAGGTTTGGGAATTGAGTTTATTTTTGCCCAGATTCGCCACCATGAAGTAAATGAAGGATTCCTGGTATCTGGGATGCTGATTCCGTTAGTGATGCCGGTAGACGCTCCGTTGTGGATGGTTGCCATATCTACTGCTTTTGCAGTAATAATCGGTAAAGAGGTGTTCGGAGGAACAGGGATGAATGTATTTAATCCGGCGTTGTTAGCTCGTGCATTTATGTTTTTCGCTTATAC
The DNA here is from genome assembly GCA_018710935.1 of Candidatus Avirikenella pullistercoris. Taxonomy (GTDB): domain Bacteria; phylum Bacteroidota; class Bacteroidia; order Bacteroidales; family Rikenellaceae; genus Avirikenella; species Avirikenella pullistercoris. The sequence goes on from DVIX01000044.1 coordinate 1,387, forward strand.
TCCGTATATTTCCGGTGAAACGATATGGGTAGCGGGACTGACTGGCGGAAAAGGTATTATAGACGGATATTCCGGGGCTACTCCGCTTACTCAGGCAGCTAATGCCATTGCAGAACATGCGGATAAACTGACGTTTACTTCTACTCCTTTGGATTGGTTGATCGGAACGATTCCGGGATGTATCGGAGAAACATCGTTTATCGCTATTATGATAGGGGCGGTTATTTTGCTTGTAACAGGTATTGCAAGTTGGAGAATTATGGTTGGAGTGTTTGCCGGTGGTCTCGGTATGGGATTGTTATTTAACCTGATCGGGGCGAATATTTATATGCAGATGCCTGCTTATTACCATTTGTTGTTAGGCGGTTTTGCTTTCGGTGCCGTGTTTATGGCAACGGATCCGGTTACTGCTGCACAAACCAATACCGGTAAATGGATTTACGGTTTATTGATCGGTATCATGGCGGTACTTATCCGTGTTGTAAATCCTGGATATCCGGAAGGGATGATGTTGGCTATTCTGTTTATGAACGCTATGGCTCCGCTTATTGACCATTATGTCGTTGCTGCTAATATAAAACGCAGAAACAAACGTTTAATAACTGTTAAATAAGGAGGGGAGAGTGATGAATAAACAGAGTAATACATATATAATAGTTTACTCCATAATTCTTGTCGTTGTGGTAGCCGTGGTTCTTGCATTTACTTCATTGAGCCTGGCAGAGAAACAACAAGCGAATGTGGAGATAGAGAAAATGAGCGATATTTTGGGATCTGTAGGTTTGTATAATCCTGAAGCTCCTGCCGCAACTGAAAATAAAGAGGCTTTTATTAAGGAACAATATCAGAAATATATCGTAGAAAGTTTCCTTGTAGATGCTCAGGGAGAAAAAGTGAATGTGCCGGATCCGGCTGCAGCTGCTTTTTCCGTGCTGAATAATTTGAAAGCTGAATTTGCTAAGCCGGTGGATTCCCGTCAGTTGCCGGTTTTTATAAGTAAAAATGACCAGGGAGTGGTTAATTATATTTTGCCGGTCTATGGTGCCGGTTTATGGGGACCTATCTGGGGGTATATTGCAATGAATGAAGATTTGAATACTATTGACGGTGCAGTATTCGGCCATAAGGGCGAAACTCCCGGTTTGGGTGCCGAAATAGCTACTCCTCCGTTTGAGAATCAGTTTGTAGGGAAAACGATTTTCGACGGGGCTCAATTTGTAGGAATTGAGGTGTTGAAAGGAGCAGGTTCTTCTAAAGGAAACAATCATGCCGTAGATGCTATTACCGGAGGTACTATTACTTCCCGTGCCGTACAAGCTATGCTAATGGATTGTTTGAAGGATTTTGAACCTTATATTCTTAAACAGAGAGCAGCTCTTGCCAAATGAGTTTTATGAATAGATTAACTAAAAATTATCGGTTTTATGAGTAATCAAGAAAAAGAGCCTCTTTTTTCGGCTAAAAATATAAAACTGCTGACTGCTCCTTTGAGTAAGAACAATCCTGTCATTGTGCAGATATTGGGTATTTGTTCTGCGTTGGCGGTTACGGCTAAGTTGAAACCGGCTTTTGTGATGGCTGTTTCGGTTATTGCCGTGTGTGCGTTTTCAAACCTTATTATATCTTTGATTCGTAATACGATTCCTTCACGAATCCGTATTATCGTTCAATTAGTTGTCGTTGCTGCTTTGGTAATCTTGGTTGACCAGATATTGAAAGCGTATGTATATGACGTAAGTAAACAGCTTTCTGTTTATGTCGGCCTTATTATTACGAACTGTATCCTAATGGGACGTCTGGAGGCTTTCGCTTTGGGGAATAAACCTTGGCAATCGTTTTTAGACGGTATTGGTAACGGTTTGGGATATGGTATTATCTTGGTTATTCTTGGTTTTGTCAGAGAGTTATTGGGAGCAGGCCAGTTGTGGGGATACCAAATCATTCCTGCATCTTGGTATGCGGCAGGATACGTGAATAATGGTATGATGCTGGTGCCTCCTATGGCTTTGATTTGTGTCGGTATTATCATTTGGATACACCGGAGCAGAAATAAAGACCTTTGTGAAAAATAATAAGGAGAAAACGAAATGGAAAATTTATTAAGTATTTTTGTCAGGTCGATTTTTATCGACAATATGGTATTCGCTTTCTTCTTCGGCATGTGTTCTTACATTGCCGTTTCCAAAACAGTGAAGACAGCGATGGGTTTGGGGATTGCAGTTATCTTCGTAATGTTGGTAACCGTTCCTGTAAACTATCTTTTGAACGAATATCTTCTGAAACCGGGTGCTCTTGTATGGATTAATCCGGAATATTCTGCAATAGATTTGAGCTTTTTGAGCCTCATTATTTTTATTGCCGTTATTGCTTCTATCGTACAGTTAGTAGAAATGATAGTGGAAAAATTCGCTCCTGCATTGTATAACCAATTGGGGATATTTCTTCCGTTGATTGCAGTAAACTGTGCCATAATGGGGGGCTCTCTTTTCATGCAGGAAAGAGATTATGCGAATATCGGTGAAGCGACTGCTTTTGCCCTTGGATCCGGTATCGGTTGGTGGCTGGCGATTATCGCTATGGCTGCTGTTCGTGAGAAAATCACTTACTCGAATGTTCCGGCGCCGTTGAAAGGAGTAGGTATTACCTTTATCCTGACAGGCTTAATGGGGATTGCCTTTATGACTTTTATGGGAATTCAGTTGTAATCTACTAAATTTTAAAGTATAATAACGATGGAATTAACATCAATAATAATATCCGTAGTAGCGTTTTTAATTGTAATATTGCTGCTTGTAGCAATATTGCTATACGCTAAAAAGAAATTGATGCCGTCCGGCATTGTGAAAATTTCTATCAATGATGGGGAGCGGGAAGTGGAAACAGAGCCCGGAAACTCATTACTCAGTACATTAGGAAATAATGGCATCTTTTTACCTTCTGCTTGTGGGGGCGGTGGTTCCTGCGGTATGTGCAAATGTCAAGTTCTGGAAGGAGGAGGAGATATTCTTCCTACCGAGGTTAACTTTTTTACCCGAAAACAACAACAGGAGCATTGGCGTTTGGGATGTCAGGTAAAAGTGAAAGAAAATTTGAAAATAAAAGTCCCGGAAGCTGTTTTGGGTGTGAAAAAATGGGAATGCGAAGTTGTTTCTAACCGCAATATTTCGACTTTCCTGAAAGAGTTTGTGGTAAAATTACCGGAAGGCGAACATCTGAAATTCCGTAGTGGCGGTTATATTCAGATCGATGTTCCTAAGTACGATGCGATCAAATTCTCCGATATGGATATAGACGAACGTTATCGTGCCGACTGGGATAAAATGAAAATGTGGGATTTGGTAGCTAAGAATCCAGAACCTACGTTCCGTGCTTACTCTATGGCTAACCATCCTGCCGAAGGTAATATCATCATGCTTAATATCCGTATTGCTACGCCTCCGTTCGATCGGGCGACCGGTAGCTTTATGAATGTTAATCCGGGGATTTGTTCTTCGTATATTTTCTCTCGTAAACCGGGTGATAAAGTAACTATTTCAGGTCCTTACGGCGAATTCTTCCTGCCGGATAATCTCCCAGATACTCAAGAATTGATATTTATCGGTGGTGGTGCAGGTATGGCGCCTATGCGCAGCCATATTATGCATCTCTTTAAGACTGAAAAGACAAAACGCCCTGTTTCTTTCTGGTATGGTGCGCGTGCATTGAAAGAGGCTCCTTATCTTGATGATTTCCATCAGATTGAAAAGGATTTCCCGAATTTCAAATTCCATCTCGGACTTGACCGTGATGATCCGGAAGCAGATGCGGCAGGTGTTGCTTATAAAGTAGGATTCGTACATAATGTGCTGTATGAAAACTATCTGAAGAACCATGAAGCTCCGGAAGATTGTATTTATTTGATGTGCGGTCCTCCTATGATGATTTCTTCAGTGGTTAAGATGTTGGATAGTTTAGGTGTTCCGCCGGAAAATATTTTATATGATAATTTCGGTTCATAGTTTCGAAGAATAAAGATTCGAAAGAATATTTTTAACGACAGCCGGTTACGAATTTTCGTAACCGGCTGTCGTTATTTTGTGCCGTTTTGGAATACTATTTTCGTTTACAGATTATAGTTATTTATTGTTTTTTGTTGTAATTTTGTAAAATACGTGATTTATTTAATTATGTCGTATTAAAATTTGAAGTTGATTGAAAGATGAAAAGGTCAAAAATTGTAGGAATTATTGTTTTGGGAGTTGTTGTGATTTTAGCAATAACGTGTTATTCTTTCTTTAAAAATAATTATAATTCTATGGTAGCTATGCAGGAAAGTGTAGTTTCTGCATGGAGTAATGTGGAAAATCAATATCAACGCCGGTCGGATCTGATTCCTAATCTGGTAAATACGGTAAAGGGATATGCTACGCATGAACAAACTACTTTAACGGACGTAATCGATGCCCGTGCAAAAGCTACGCAAATAAAACTGAATGTAGAAAATTTGACAGAAGAGAGTTTGCAAAGATATAATCAGGTACAGGGGGAATTATCTTCGGCTTTATCCCGGTTGATGGTTGTAAGCGAACAATATCCGGATTTGAAAGCTAATCAAAATTTTGCCGATTTACAGGCTCAACTGGAAGGTACAGAGAACAGAATTGCTACAGAACGGCGTAAATTTAATGAAACGGTTCAGAATTATAACTCTTTTATCAGAATGTTCCCTCGTAATATTGTAGCAAATATGTTCGGTTTTGAAGCGAAAGCTTATTTTGAAGCAGCAGAAGGAACAGAACAAGCGCCTAAAGTAGAATTCTAATGAATATTAAGGATTATTTTTCGGAAGAACAGAAACAGGCTATGGTACGTGCTGTCCAGCTTGCTGAAAAAGATAGTTCGGCAGAAATACGTATTCATTTTGAAAACCATTGCAAGGAAGATGTAGTGGAACGGGCAGCAAAAATTTTTACGAAACTGGAGATGGATAAAACGGCAATGCGAAACGGAGTGTTGATTTATGTTGCAGTTAAGGACCATAAAGTAGCTGTTCTTGGAGATATCGGAATTAATGAGAAAGTGGCAGATAATTTTTGGGATAGTGTGTATTGGTTGATGATCGATTCTTTCCGAAAAGGAGAATTGTGTGAAGGAATTTGTGCGGCAGTGGAAAAGGTGGGAGAGCAGTTAAAGCATTTTTTCCCGTATCAGGTAGATGATGTCAATGAATTGCCGGATGATATTTCGTATGGAAAATAGGTGAATATGAAAAAGATTCTTTTTTTATTGTTGTTTCTGACAGTTTCTTTTTATGGAATGGCCCAGGAGTTTCCTGTTCCGATGAAAGGAAAGATAGTCAGTGACTATGCCGGGATATTGACATCTGCCCAAACGGAATTATTAGAGCAAAAGTTAAGGAGTTTTAATGATACGACCTCTACGCAGATTGCTATATTGACAGTAAAGGATTTGAATGGTTATGCTTCGTCGGAGTATGCGATTCGGGTGGCCGAACAATGGGGAGTCGGACAAGAAGGGAAAGATAACGGAGTCCTGATTTTGGTAAAACCGAAGACGGAAAGGAGCAGAGGCGAGGTGTTTATTGCTGTGGGATATGGCCTGGAGGGGGCAATTCCCGATGTAATTGCGCATAGAATTGTGGATCGGCAGATATTACCGGCCTTTCAGCAAGGAGATATATATGGAGGGTTGGATATGGCGACGACTACTTTGATGAAATTAGCTTCCGGGGAGTTTACGGCCGATTCGTTCCCGAATGAGGGGAATAGCCCGTTAGGGGGTGTTATAACGCTTATTATAATCGTATTTTTTCTTGCTTTATATGTTAAAAAAGGAAAGGGAGGTTATACGGTAGGAAGTGAAGGAGGCAAAACGGTTTCGACTTTTATTCCTTTTTTCGGTATTCCGGGAGGACGAAGGCATTCTGGCGGAAACTCGTTCGGGGGTTTCAGTGGAGGGTCTTCATTCGGCGGCTTTGGAGGAGGTTCGTTCGGAGGGGGCGGTGCCGGTGGAAGTTGGTAAAATAAAATTATCGACAGAGTTGGGAATAAAGGAAATTTTAAATACTTTTACACGATAAATATTTACGGAATCAATGATGTCAGAAGGAGAAAAGATTATCAAGATTAACATCGAGGAAGAGATGAAAACCGCTTATATAGACTATTCTATGTCGGTTATCGTTTCTCGTGCGCTTCCTGATGTAAGAGATGGGTTGAAACCAATTCACCGAAGAATTTTATTCGGTATGAGTAAGGAATTAGCACTTTATTCAGACAAACCGTATAAAAAATCTGCGAGAATTGTCGGAGAAGTGATGGGGAAATTTCATCCGCATGGCGATTTTTCTATTTACGATGCCATGGTACGTATGGCGCAAGATTGGTCTTTGCGTTATCCGTTAGTGGATGGACAGGGTAATTTCGGTTCTGTGGATGGCGATAGTCCTGCTGCTATGCGTTATACAGAAGCTAGGATGAAGAAAATTACCGATGAGGTGATGGCTGACATCGAAAAGGAAACGGTCGATTACAGCTTGAATTTTGATGATACGTTGCAAGAACCTACCGTGTTGCCGACTAAATTACCATTATTGTTATTGAATGGTACTTCGGGAATTGCCGTAGGAATGGCGACGAATATGCCTCCTCATAATTTGAGAGAAGTTGCTGATGGAGTATGTGCGTATATCGATAATCCGGAAATAGAGATTCCTGAATTGATGAAGTATATTAAAGCTCCGGATTTCCCGACAGGTGGTATCATATACGGATATGAAGGAGTCAAAGAGGCATATATGACCGGTCGGGGCAAAATTGTGATGCGTTCCAAAACGGAAATCGAACATACTCCTTCCGGACGAGAGTGTATTATTGTTACGGAAATTCCATTTCAGGTAAATAAAGCGGAGATGATTCGCAAAATCGCAGATCTTATCAATGAGAAAAAAATGGAAGGAATTTCCTATATCAATGATGAGTCTGACCGGAATGGAATGCGTATTGTGATCATATTGAAGCACGATGCTGTCGCGAGTGTCGTTTTGAATAATTTGTATAAATATACGCCGTTACAATCTACTTTTGCGGTAAACAGCATCGCTTTGGTTGATGGCCGTCCGAGAACTTTGAATCTTAAGGAGCAAATTAAGTATTTTGTTCGGCATCGCCATGATGTGGTAGTTCGGCGTACCCAATATGAATTAGACCAGGCGCAGAAAAGGGCGCATATTGTAGAAGGTTTGCTTATTGCACAGGATAATATCGATGAAGTGGTAGCGATTATCCGGAATTCTGAAACGGCGGAAATAGCCAAAACAAGATTGATGGAACGTTTCCAGTTGAGTGATTTGCAAGCTACTGCTATTATCGATATGCGTTTGCGTGCGTTGATAGGTTTGGAGCACGAAAAATTGCAGAAAGAATACGATGAACTGAAAAAACAGATAGATTATCTGACAGAAGTCCTTGCAAAGGAAAGCTTGCAGATGCAGATTGTAAAGGATGAGATGTTGGAGATGAAGGAAAAATATGGAGATGAACGTAGGAGTGAGATAGTCCTTTCTGCAGAAGAATTTAATCCGGAAGATTTTTACGCGGACGAAGATGTGGTTATCACCATATCTCATATGGGATATGTAAAACGTACCCCGTTGAGCGAATACCGGACACAGAACAGAGGAGGAATCGGTATAAAAGGTTCGGCTACCCGTGATGAGGATTTTATAGAGCATATATATGTAACGACTATGCATAATACGATGCTTTTCTTTACGGAGAAAGGCCGTTGTTTCTGGTTGAAAGTGTATGAAATACCGGAAGGTTCCCGCTCGTCTAAAGGCAGAGCCTTGCAGAACGTTATTCAGATTGAACCGGATGATAAGGTGCGTGCATATATCAATATACGTCGTTTGAATGACAAGGAATATGTTAATTCCAATTATATATTGATGTGTACCAAGAAAGGTGTTGTAAAAAAGACATCTTTAGCAGAGTATTCCCGTCCGCGCCAAAACGGAGTAAATGCGATTACTATAAAAGATGGAGATCAATTGATAGAGGCGAAATTGACTAGTGGTAAAAGCGATGTTTTGATTGCTGCACGGGAAGGCAAAGCCATTCGTTTCAATGAAGCGGGAGTCCGCGCCGTAGGGCGTACCAGTCAGGGGGTGAAAGGTATTTTTATCGATGGAGATGATGAAGTGATTGGAATGGTGACGATTGAACCGGAGCAGAATGCAGAAATTTTGGTCGTTTCTGAAAACGGTTACGGAAAACGTACAGGAATGGACGAATACCGGGTGACAAATCGTGGAGGAAAAGGAGTGAAGACTATACAAGTAACGGAAAAAACCGGTAAATTGATTTCTGTTCAGAGTGTTACTGATGAAAATGATTTAATGATTATTAATAAATCGGGGGTAACGATACGTATTCCGGTGGATAGTATTCGGGTTACAGGGCGTGCAACGCAGGGGGTAAAAGTGATTAATCTGCGGGATAATGATGCTATTGCGTCGGTAATTGCCGTTCCTAAGACAGAGGATGAATCCGCAGGCGAACAGGCGATTAATAGTGAGAAAGAAGAAAATTCTCCGGAAGAGTAATTTAAAGAAGAACAAACCTTAAAGACTAAATACAAATTTTAAACTAATAATTTTATGAAAAAAGTGTTTATGACCTTGGCAATGGTTATGGCAATGACCACTGTGACACTTGCTCAAAAGGTTAATGTAAGCTCTTATATGAGCAAAATTGAGAAAAGCGATGCTACCATTGCTGATGCAAAAAAAGCAGCAAAGGCGAATACCTGGATGAGCCGGGGGGCTTTGTTTACAGAAATTGCAGGTGCTAATTCTGCTTTGATTTTCGGAGGTATGCCTGAAGATATGTTGCTTTTGAATGTAGGTAAACCTGACAATGCAGATGCTATTGAAGAAGTGGTTTTGAATGGTACTAAGTATAAAAAATTCGTTTATTCCGGTGTCGATGTATATCTGACTATTCCTGCCAATGAGGACGAAACATCTACAGTTGCATGTTGGTTGGAAACAAAACCGGTTTATGAAGGAGCTATCGATGTTGCAATTGAAGCTTATGAAAAAGCTCTTTCGATAGATCCGAGTGTAGCATCTAAAGTAGGTGAAGCTTTCGGAGATATAGTTACTATGTTGGCAACTGACGGTCAATTCGCTTATGATGCAGGTGAATACAAAAAAGCTGAAGAATTATTAGCAAAAGCGGCTTCTGTGGATGAAAAGAATCCGGTCGCTCCTACAACAGATCCGGCGCAAATGTATTATTATGCAGCAGTAGCTGCCGTTCAGGCTGACTTGTATGCAGATGCAGAAAAAAATCTTAAGATAGCTTTGGATAAAGGTTTTGAAGCTGATGGTGATACTTATTACTATTTAGGTTATTCTCAAGAAAAACAAGAGAAAAAAGCAGATGCAAAAGAAACATACATTGCAGGTATTGAAAAATATATCAATAACCAAAATCTTTTGACTTCATTCATTTCTTTCTGTTTGTTGTCTGGCGAAGATCCTTCTTTGGTTCTTTCTTATATTTCAAAAGCACAAGCTGCAGATCCGCAAAATGCAAGTAATTATCTTGCAGAAGGTGTAGTTTACGATCAGATGAAAGAGTATGACAAAGCGATTCCTGCTTATGAAAAAGCACTTCAGATCGATCCTAAAATGTTCCCGGCTTTGTTCAATCTCGGTTTTGCATACCGTGCAAAAGCTATCGCTGTAAATAAAGAAATTACACAAACGGATTATACGAATACTGCTCGTATTGAGGAGTTGAGGACAGAGTTTTTGAAAGATATGCGTTCTGCTATTGACCCGTTTGAAAAAGCTCATGAATTGCAACCGGCTAATAAAGATGTAGTTGAAATTTTGAAATCTCTTTATTTTACATTGAGGGAAGAAGGTCCTGAAATGCAGGCTAATTATGAGAAATACAATACAATGTTCCAATCTATGTAATTTGAAATAGATTGAAACGATTATTCGGAGTTGCAATTGCAACTCCGAATTTTTTTTATTGGAAAAAAGAATGAGTTGGTATGGAAAATAAATTACATATTTTTGATGATTTTATGATATAAAGTGGTAGAAAAAAACGGATAATCTAAAAAAAATGAAATCTTTTTTTAGATTTATATTTATTACTTATTTATTGTTTTTTTTAATGCTTTTTCCGATATAGCGCCTATTTTTTTTAATATTATTTTTTTCTTTAGTAATAGAGTTATAAAAAGAAATACAGTATTTCTGAGAAGCCGGATAATCTGTTCCTGAAGATTTTTTTGTTTCGGTGCTTTTTTACTACATTTGTGCCTCTCTGATGAGAATGATGTGATAATCAGTTGTTTTCATTGTGGCATAAAAAGTGTTTTTGCAGGTTAATAGAATTGAATATTTTATAAATAACAAATAAACTATTTTAATATGGCGGACATTAAACGTGTTTATACTTTTGGTAATAAGAAAGCTGAAGGTAATGGAAAAATGAAGGAATTATTAGGGGGTAAAGGTGCTAATCTTGCAGAAATGAATTTGATTGGTATTCCGGTTCCTCCGGGTTTTACCATTACGACAGAAGTTTGTACCGAATATTTCTCTTTGGGACAACAACAAGTTATTAATCTTTGCAAGCCGGCAGTAGAAGCAGCTATCAAGGATATTGAAAAGATTATGGGGGCAGAATTCGGCAGTACAAACAATCCGCTTCTTGTTTCTGTCCGTTCTGGTGCCCGTGTTTCTATGCCGGGAATGATGGATACGATTTTGAATCTGGGATTGAATGATAAAGCGGTAGAAGGGCTTGCGGCTCGTACCGGGAATCCCCGGTTTGCATGGGATTCATATCGTCGTTTCGTTCAGATGTATGGTGACGTTGTAATGGGCATGAAACCTCAATCTAAGGAAGACCATGATCCTTTTGAGGAGATTATCGATGAAATGAAGGCCAAAAAAGGAGTTCAGAATGATACGGATTTGACAACGGATGATCTGAAAGAACTTGTCAAAGAATTTAAAGTTGCTGTTAAAAAGAATACCGGTAAAGATTTTCCGTCTGATCCTTGGGAACAGCTTTGGGGAGCTGTTTGTGCCGTATTTGACAGTTGGATGAATGAACGGGCTATTTTGTACCGGCAAATGAATAAATATCCGGCAGAATGGGGTACTGCAGTAAATGTTCAGGCAATGGTATTCGGTAATATGGGAAATAATTCAGCGACCGGAGTTGCTTTTACCCGTGATGCCGCAACAGGAGAAAACATATTTAATGGAGAGTATCTTATAAACGCTCAGGGTGAGGATGTAGTTGCAGGGATTCGTACGCCTCAGGAAATTACGCTCGAAGGTTCCCGCCGTTGGGCGAAATTACAGGGAATTTCAGAGGAGGAACGTGCAATGAAATATCCTTCATTGGAAGAGGTAATGCCGGAGGTTTATAAAGAGTTGTTTGAGATTCAGCATCATTTGGAAACTTATTTTACCGATATGCAGGATATTGAGTTTACTATTCAAAACGGTAAACTTTGGATGCTTCAGACGCGTAGCGGTAAACGTACCGGAGGAGCGATGGTAAGAATGGCTATGGAAATGTTGGATGAAGGATTAATAGATGAGAAAACGGCCATTTTACGGGTAGAGCCGAATAAATTGGATGAATTGTTGCACCCGGTATTCGATAAGGTGGCTGTGAAAAATGCAAAAATATTGACAAAGGGTCTTCCTGCTTCTCCGGGAGCAGCTACGGGGCAGGTCGTATTTTTTGCAGATGATACGGAGGCTTGGGCAGAGGAAGGTAAACAGACTATTTTGGTTCGTATAGAAACTTCTCCGGAGGACTTGAAAGGTATGGTACAGGCTAATGGTATTCTTACTGCCCGCGGAGGAATGACTTCTCATGCAGCCGTTGTTGCACGAGGAATGGGAAAATGTTGTGTTTCCGGAGCTGGAACTCTCGATATAGATTATAAAACAAGAACGATAACAGTCGGTTCTACTGTAATTAAAGAAGGAGATTGGATTTCTTTGAACGGTAGTACCGGGGAGGTTTATATAGGGCAGGTTGCTACGCGCGATGCAGAGGTATCGGGCGATTTCGGAAAATTAATGGAACTTGCAGGCAAATATGCACATCTGAAAGTACGTGCCAATGCCGATTCTCCCCGTGATGCAAAACAAGCGTTGGCATTCGGGGCTGAAGGAATAGGTCTTTGCCGTACGGAACATATGTTTTTTGAGGGAGATCGTATTAAAGCGGTTCGGGAGATGATTTTAGCTGATAACGAAGCTGGCCGCCGTGTCGCTTTGGCTAAATTATTACCTATGCAGAGAGGCGATTTTGAAGGGTTGTTCGAGGTGATGGAAGGGTATCCCGTTACAGTACGTTTATTGGATCCGCCTCTGCATGAATTCGTTCCTCATTTTGAAAAAGAGCAGAGGGATATGGCTGACGAAATGAAAGTTCCATATGAAAAAATCAAGGCGAAAGTAGATGCTCTGGCAGAAGTGAATCCTATGTTGGGATTGCGTGGTTGTCGGCTCGGAAATGCTTATCCTGAAATAACGGAGATGCAGACTCGAGCGATTATTGAGGCGGCAATGAATGTTAAATCGCGAGGGATTCCGGTTAATGTGGAAATTATGGTTCCTTTGGTAGGTAATCATAAAGAGTTGAAGTATCAGAAAAAGATAATCGATGCGACAGCGCAACAGGTTTTTGCAGAAAGAAATGATTATCTGTCTTATAAGATAGGTACGATGATTGAAGTTCCGCGTGCTGCCGTAACGGCTAATGAAATAGCGGAAGTAGCGGAATTTTTCTCGTTCGGTACGAATGACCTTACCCAGATGACTCTCGGTTTTTCTCGAGACGATATTTCAAAATTCCTTCCGATATATTTGAAGAAAGGTATTTTGAAACAGGACCCATTCCAGATTTTGGATGTAAAAGGGGTAGGGCAGCTCGTTCGGGAGGCCGTATTTAAAGGGCGTGGCGTACGTGAGAATCTAAAATGCGGAATTTGCGGGGAACACGGAGGTGAACCCAGCTCTGTGGAATTCTGCCATTATGCGGGGTTGAATTATGTATCTTGTTCACCTTTCCGTGTGCCTATTGCACGATTGGCCGCTGCGCATGCTGCAATTAAATAAGGTGTAATTGATTGCGATAATAAAGTGACGGGAGCTGCTTATATAGCAGCTCCCGTTTATTTCAGAAGTATGGAGAAGAAAAATCGCCTTTTTATAAGCTATTTCATATACTTTTTATAACTTGCCATAAAATTATTTTGAACAACCGGTTCTATTTTAGTTTTTATTTCGGAATAATGAATATATACGATAAACCGTTTACTTTCGACAGGGTTATTCGGATTGTGATAACATTGTTTATAATCTTGGGGTTGTTGTATTTCGTACATGTTGTACGGGCAGCCTTATTACCTTTCGTAGTGGCTTGGTTGATAGCCTATTTGTTGAATCCGCTTGTCCAGTTTGTCCGGAATAAATTGCGGGTTAAGAATAAAGTGTTAGCTATTTTTATTGTATTGATAACGATTACAGCCATTATTGCCGGAGCTGTTTTTGCTTTGTTGCCTTCGATAAAAGAGGAGAGCCGGTCGCTTATTGAAGCAGCGAAGCGTTTTTTTGAGAACCGTGATTTTATTCCTGTCCTACCACATGCTTTACAGGAATATATAGTGGAAAATTTTAATATCAAGGAATTTTTTTCCGGATTATCGGCGCAAGGAGTTAAAGAGATTTTGGGAGGGACATTCCGGTTTGTAGGAGGTGTTTTTTCCGGTTCTTATGCTATTATCGTTGCTCTTTTGGCCTTTTTTATTACACTGATTTATATTGTATTTATATTGATTGATTATGAACGGATTTCAAAGGGAGCTATCGGTTTGATACCATTGCGTTTCAGGGATAAGGCCGCTTCGGTTTTAGCCGATGTGGAATATGCTATGAATCGTTATTTCCGGGGACAGGCCATGGTTGCAGGTTCTGTGGGAATTTTACTTGCAATAGGGTTTAAGATAATAGGATTGCCGATGGGGGTGATATTAGGACTTTTTATCGGGTTGTTGAATATGGTACCTTATTTGCAGATAGTAGGTATTGTTCCTATGGTTTTTTTGTGTCTTCTTCAGGCGTTGGAAACAGGCAATAATTTTTGGGTAGTGTTAGCTTTGGCTGTAGGAGTGTTGATAATTGTACAGCTGATTCAAGATTTATTTTTAGTTCCTAAAATTATGGGAAAAATGACGGGATTGAATCCAGCTATTATTTTATTGTCGTTGTCGATATGGGGAATTTTGTTGGGCGTCTTAGGAATGATTATCGCTTTACCGATGACAACCTTGTTACTCTCTTATTATGAGCGGTTTATTGCCACAATGGGAAAGAAAGAAGACAATGATGATTTGAAATCGGTTCTGTAATAAGTTGGCTTGTATAAATGGAGATAAAAATAAATGCGGCATACTTTACCGCATTTATTTTTTATCAATTCCGTATATTTTAATTCTTCCTCTCTTTTTCTACTGCTAATTGAGGAATATCTACCGAAGTTTGATAATCTCCGATCAGATGTTGGGAGAAGTAATCGCCTAATCTCCAGAAGAAATATTCCGTCATATCGCCGAATGCGTGTCTTTGTCCAGGTAAAATCAGCATATCGAAACGTTTGTTAGCTCTGATTAGAGCATTTACCAACCGGATTGTATTAGCGGGATGTACGTTATTGTCGATATCTCCATGAATAACCAATAAACGTCCTTTTAAGTTTTTAGCTACTTCAGAGTTTTTGGCAATATCGTATTTAAAGATAGTATCGCCTTTTTCCGAAATGATTTCTTCAATACCATCGTGTTTTTCACTCCAACTGCGATTATATATATTGTTTTCGTGGTTTCCTGCACAAGATACCGCAACTTTGAAAAAGTCCGGATATACCAGCATAGCTGCAGTTGACATGAAACCGCCTCCGGAGTGTCCGTGTATACCTACTTTATTGATATCGATGAAATTATAACGGGCAGCCAATTGTTCGATAGCGGCTTTTTTATCAGCTAAACCATAATCCCTTAAATTTCCGTAACCATATTGATGGTACCAAACGGAACGTCCTGGATGTCCGCCACGGTTACCTATGGTAACGACAATAAATCCGAACTGTGCCAAGCGGTCCATACGGTCCATCTTTTCATTGGTGTAAGGAACGTTGACACCTTCGTGTTGCGGGCCCGGATATACGTATTCGATGATCGGATATAATTTAGTGGAATCGAAATTGTAAGGTTTATACATAACTCCGTAAAGATCAGTAACGCCATCAGCAGCTTTTACAGTGAATCTTTCCGGAAATTTATAGCCTGCGGCAAAAAGGCTGCTCATATCGGCTGTTTCTAAATCGAGAATTTTTCGGCCTGTATTGTCGTATAGTGCAGATGCAGGTACCGTATCTACACGGGAATAGTTGTCGATGAAATAACGATTGTTGTCACTGAGAATCGGTTCGTGTTCAAAATCGCCTTTGGTCAGTTGTTTTAAACCACTACCGTCCATATTTACTTTGTAGATGTCGTGATAGTATGGATTGGTTTTATTTGCATCTTTCCCGTTAGCTGTGAAATATACGGTCCGGCTTGCTGCATCTACTCCCAATACATTTTCGCAATGAAAATCGCCGTTGGTAATTTGATTTTTTAATGTTCCATCGCCGCCGTACAGGTATAATTGTGCCCATCCGGTTCTTTCTGACCATTGGATGAATTCATCGGTTTCCGGTACATAATAGGGGGTATGTGGTTCTACATATTTGTTTGCACGTTCTTCGATAATGCTTTTCGTTTCACCTGTAACGGGGTTTACGCTGCAGATATCGGTACGGCGAAAATCCCTGCTGGTGCGGGTAACATAAAATACATTATTGTTTCCCATCCAGATATTGGGTTGGTGTATGTCGCCGCTATTCTTTTTTGCTTTGGGCAAATTCAGCACTCGCAATGTCTGGTCTTTATATGCGGAAAGATCGATAGTTTTATATTGTTTGGAACTGTTGTCGAAAACCAGTAAATAATATATAGGAGCATTTTCTTCTCCCGGCATTTGGTATTTATAGGTTTCCAATGTAGGACGGGGTTGTGCCATAGAGTTAATAACCCAAAGGTCGTTTACTTTACGTTCATCCGTACGTACCATGGCAAAATATTTGGAATCGGGCGACCATGTAACCCGAGGATTTTTACGCTTTGATTTATTAGCTTCTCTTTCGGTATTTAATTCGTTGTTAGATGAGCCTCCATAACAATAATATTCGACACCGTCGGTTGTGATCTGATGTTCAATAATGGATGGATCGTTTTCATTCACCAATGCTTTGGCAAAATTTTCTTTATCCATGTAATAGAGGTTGAAATTACGGGAGAATAGAATAGTTTCTCCGTCCGGAGATACGGAAGCCCAGCTCGGATAATTTTGGGGTTTCTCATAGTTTACCAGTTCTTTTACTTGTCCGGATGCTAAATTATACTCCAAATAAAATATTTTAGGTTTGATCTCCTTCTTCCCGGTTTTCGGATTTATTTTTTCTTCTTTCAGAGAACTGGTAATTTCAAAAATAAAAGAGTTCTCATCAGGAGTAAATTTAATGTTTTCGATAGGTAAATGTATTGCATCGAAAGGATCTTTGGTAATCAGCGTAATTTGTTCTGCCATTTTTGCATTATTGAACAATTCTTTTTTCTCGCCTTTTACCGGATCGACGATATACCATTTTTTCCCTTTTGGGGTTTCGTAACTGTACCAGAAACGGTCGCTGTTTTTAAGAAAATGAGGTTGTACTGTTGTCGAGAAAAGCATTTTTTGCATCTTTTCGGGAGAAAAGCGTGCCGGCAATTCATAATTGCTTTTAGTTATGGGAGTGTTTTGTGCCCAACTGCAAAAAACAAATCCCGAAACGAAAAATAGAGTTAATATTTTCTTCATTTTATTAGGTTGTAAAGTTAGTTGCTATTAGATAGATATTCAATCGATTTTTTAGCTGAATATGGAAAAATGATTGAAATTGATAACAAAGATATCTAAAATAGTTTGTAATATGAAATCTGAAAAATTCTTTTAAATACGGGCTAAAGAAAAAAAGAGTACGTAAAGAATAGAAACTGTAATTAAGAATATCCGGTGTGAAAGAGAAGGAGAAATTCCGTTGTATTGGTATTCGATGGCATTATGAGGGCATGATGCTTTACAGTCTCCACAACGGGTACAGGTGAGGTGGAATTTCTGTTGTCGGATAGATTCTGGGGTAATGGCGTTGTATTTGCAGGCGGGAATACATTTCCCGCAATGCGTACAGTTGTTGTTGAAACGGATACGGAGCGGATTGATAAATTTTGTAATGGCGACGATAGTTCCGATAGGACAAAACCAGGTACAATGTACCATTCGTTTTTGTTGCCGGGAAATAAATAGCATGATGGCTATTTCTGTAAAACCGGCCATGATTATGACAGTTATAATGCTTCTTATATCGGTTTCTGTGATGAGAAAAAGTATAGGAAACAATACAGATAAAAATAGTACGGATAATTTAACGCCCCATTGGATGGGAATAATCCATTGTCGTTTTTTGTATTTATTTCCGGAAGCCCAGGAGTCGAATCCTCCGAAATAGCATAAATGGCTGCACCATGCCGAACCGGATAAGAGTATGGTAACTAAAAACAGAATTATCATAAATCCGATTTCCGTTCGATATGCTGCCCCGCTGACAATCATAAAAGGAAAGGGAAAATGGAGTTTCCCGGTTAAAAGAAAAATATCGGATACCCATATTCCTAATAAAAATTGTAAGAAAAACCAAAAGCAGAAAAGTAACCATAATCGTTTTCGGTATAAAGCATAATATGTCGGATTATTCAGTTTGTTATATATCCAAACGGCAAAGAAAGACATGAGCAATATTTGTATATATCCTCCGTACGGAAATAGCCGGTCGCCCAAAAGAATAGTAAAGTTAACCCGTAGCCTTACAAATAACAGTAATAAAACAGTGGTTGTGAATAGCAGGACTGAGTCCGGTTGTTTGGTCGTATATTTACAGAAGCCCGTCTTCATATAAAAGAATCAATTGTTCGATAATAGCATCGTCACCTTCTTTGTCATATTCTATTTTTAGGTTCCCTCCGAAAAGCCGTGCTATACCTTGCCAGAAAAAAGCGGAAAACTTACCTCGCAGTTCTTGTATTAGTGAATAAGATGTTTGTCCCGTTTCCCGGTCGATTAATTTTAATAAAACCATTCCCTGGTACATCGACATTTGTTTTAAAATAGGTGTGTATTCTTTTTTTAATTCTTCTTCAACGTTTTTTATGTATTGTTGTTGTTGCTGTTTGGTTTTTAATGTGAGCAAGTGCCTTTCCATTTCTTTTAATTTCCGATTCGCTTCCTGCGCAATGGGATAAGTCAATTTTACTGCCCGTATTAATCGTTGATATCTAGCATTGCTCATGCCGTTGCGTTTTTTCTTACTGATGATTGGAAGGTCTTTCAGCCTTATAGCCTGAATGGTATCGCCATAAATAATTTCTACGTAATACTGGGTTTTATTGTTTTTTGCTTGAGAGTATCCCTCTCCTGCAAAAAACGATAAAAGGAGTATGCATAGAATTGATATGGGTTTCATTTTACCGAAAAGTTTTTTATAAAACGATTTGTATTATGATATCTTATTATAAGTTATACATATTATAATTACTTTATATTAAGTATTGTTGCTGCAAAATTAATATTAACTTTGTAGAATCGTTGTCGAAAATGTAAGGGATTTCGAATTTTATACGATGATATCCCTGAATTTAAAGATGAAAAAGATTAATTATTAACCCATGGTTTGTACTCCGCCTTTTTATATAAAATCGAATAGTTGTCATAATTGTTGCAGATGTCTTCGGGATTGTGTGGTAAATGCTATAAAGTATGAAAATGGAGGAGCCTCTATCCTTTTGAACAGATGTATCGATTGTGGGGTGTGTTATGAGGTTTGTCCAGCAGATGCGGTAATTATTGACAGTCATATTCCGACAGCCCGGCGAGTAATTAAGCATAATGATGTAATAGTTGCTTCTTTATCCCCGTTGTGGGTATCGGAATTTCCCGGTATTGAACCGTCCCGAATGGTAGAAGCCTTGAAATTGTTAGGTTTTACGTATGTTAGTGAAACGACTTTAGGTGCGGATAAGTTATTTGAGGAAGTCGGGAAGCGAATGGCAGAGACTGCCGGATTGTATATTTCATCGGTATGCCCGGTTGTAAATTCTCTGATAAACAAATATCATCATTCCTTAATAGATAATTTATTGCCTTTAGATACGCCGTCGATAGTACATGCTAAAATGATAAAGCAGTGGTATGGGAATAAGGCTAAAGTGATTACGATAGGTTCGTGTGTAGCTGCGAAAAGGGAAGTATGCGATTTCCCGGAATTGATAGATGCTGCTTTGACATTTAAGGAATTGAAAGAGTGGATGGCTGTTGAAGGAATTAGGTTCGATTTTATTCCTGGAAATCCCTCGTATCAATTTGAACCGACTTCGGCTAAAAGGCTTACAGAATATGTTATAGCCGGAGAGGTAATGACCAGAGATAAGTTGAAAAAACATGGGTTGTCGGATGTTCAAATCATAGAGGCTTCGGGCATTGATCGGGTAAAGAAGATGCTTTCTTTTTTGGAAAAAGAACGAACAATAGATAAGCCGTTTTATTTTGAATTATTTGCCTGCGAAGAAGGGTGCATTCAGGGAGTAGGGGCAATAGATAAATCCACTTATCTCGAAAAACGGAGTTCGCTTTTACAGTATGCAGATTATAATAAAACTAAAGGTACATATCCGAAATATCCTCATGTATTGATATCTAAAAAATTCGAATCGGAGAATGTCAGTTTTCCTCTTAGTAACCAGGATATTGTCGAAGTATTGAGGAAAATATCGGAAGATTTGGCTCAGGAGCCGGTTAATTGCGGAGGATGCGGATTTGCATCGTGTCGGGATTTTGCCATTGCCCTTATAGGTGGAAATGTTAGGGAACAGCAGTGTATCTGGCATCAAAAACAGATTTTGCAGGATGAGTTCTCTGCGATTTTACAGCAAATACCTTTCGGCGTATTCATTGTCAATAAATATATGCGGATAGAGGAAGCGAATAAAAATTTTGCCGTATTGGCCGGGGCTGAAGCGGAAATGGTATATGATACCAATCCTGGAATGCATGCTGTGGATATTACCCGGTTCATTACATTTGACGGATTGTCTGCAATGATGCAGGAGAATGGTGAAGATTTTCTGGAAAAAGAGATTCAGGTAAATGGTAAAATGTTGAAACTTACTCTTTTTACAATACAGAACCGTAAATTGGTGTGTGGTTTTGTACGGAACCTTTTTTTACAGGATGTGCGGAATGACGAGATTGTTGCTCGTGCCCGGGTGGTAATTAATGATAATTTGGAAACTGTGCAAAAAATTGCCTATTTATTGGGAGAGAGTGCATCTCGCACAGAAGCGATTTTAAATTCTATTTTGGAATCCCAAATTGATAGTGATGAACAGTAGCCGTTTTTTCATAGAAGTAGATTGTTTCCAACAAAGAGGAAGAGGGCAGAGTGTATCCGGTGATGTCTATTTGCAGAAACGTTACAATAATCGTATTATTCAGGTATTGAGCGACGGTGCGGGAAGCGGAATTAAAGCGAATGTCATCGCATCGGTTATCGCTTCGATGGCGGTTAATTATACTTATGCTGGAGAACCTGTTTTACGGGCAGCTAAAGCGATTATTGAAACGTTTGCGAGGGGAGATAGAAAAGATGATGTTAATCAGGCTACTTTTACGATTATAGACATAAACGATGACGGCCAGGTAAAAATTATAGAGTTTGAGAATCCTCCTGTGGTTATTTTACGGAATGGGAAGATTTTCTCTCCTCCCCGCGTTCAGGAAATGTTCGATGTCGAGAGCGGATATCATTTACCGCTTTACATTACGGAGTTTCAGGCAGAAGAGGAGGATAGGATTATAACTTTTTCCGACGGAGTTACATTGTCCGGTTATGCTACCCGACGGATGCCACAAGGGTGGCAAAGAAAAGGAGTGGTAAACATGCTTTGTAAAACGGTGGCCGATGAACACCGTATTTCTGCTTCTCATTTGTGTAAAAGGGTAGTGGAAATGGCAGAAATGAACGATCTGTTCGTGATAAAGAACGATATGAGTTGTGCTTCTGTATATTTCAGGCAACCCCGGAGGATATTAGTGGTGACTGGCCCTCCGTTTAATCAAGAGAAGGACCGTTTATTAGCGGAAATAATCATGCAATACGAAGGTTCTACCGTTATTTGTGGGGGAACAACGGCGCAGATTGTCGCAAGAGAGTCGGGGAAAGAGATTTCCGTTGTGTTGAAGAAAGATGCTTCAGGCTTGCCTCCCGAATCAAAAATGGATGGTGTATCTATGATTACGGAAGGAGTATTGACCTTGGGAAGGGTAAAAGTGATTCTTTCGAGTATCCGCAATAGTAGTGTGAAAGGGAATGGAATAGATATGCGGTTGGTGAGAATGTTGTTGGAACACGATATTGTAGAATTTATCGTGGGAACTCGGATAAATCCGATACATCAGGATCCGAATCTTCCTGTCGAGTTGGAATTGAGACGTAATGTGGTAAAAGATATTGCTTGGTTATTGGAGAATAAGTATATGAAAGAGGTAAATATTTCTTATTTATAAAGTATAAAGGATTGGAAAAAAGAGGAAAATTTGAGAATAAAGAGGAAAAAGCGTCAATAAATTAATTTTATCCTTTATTGAAAGGAAATATTTTATATTTTTGTAACCGTTAATCGATATGTAAAGTTATGGAAAAAAAATTGGAGGTGAGAATATGTACCGGGACGCTTTGTTATGTAATGGGCGGCGCGGATTTACAGGTTATCGATGAATACCTTCCTGAAGAGTTACTTGATAAAGTAGATATAAAAGGAACTCCATGTTTAGATTATTGCAATAATTGCGATGGTCCTAAAGCTCCTTTTGTAAAAGTCGGGGATAAAGTTATTTCTGAAGCTAGTATCGAGAAAGTGGTTACAGCAATTAAAGAGGCTCTGGGAGAAGAATAAATAACTATTTATAAAAAATAAAAGCCTTTATTTTATCATAAAGGCTTTTATTTTTTATAAATAGTTATTTAAGTTTTAATTCTGCTTTTATTCTTTCTATCTTTTCGTCAGCTTTTTTATATACGGAATCGAATTCTTCTTTGGAATGCAGAGCTTCCCTGACTCCGAAATAGAATTTGATTTTTGGCTCTGTTCCGGACGGACGGATAGAAACGATTGTATTGTCCTCCGTTATGAATTGTAGTACATCCGATACCGGAAGAGTAATATCTGTTGTTGTTCCTGATTGTAGGTTATAACTTTTTCTGAGTTTATAATCGTCGATAACGATAACTTTTGAACCAACTAATTCTTTTGGCGGGTTGTTCCTGAATTCAGTCATGATTCGTTTTATTTCTTCGGCTCCTTCCTGGCCTTCACGTACAATGGAGAGTAATCCCTCTTTAAAGAATCCGTATTCCAGATAGACATTGATTAATAAATCGTAGAGCGACATACCTTGTGTTTTAGCCCAAGCCATTGTTTCGGCAATCATCGCACTGGCGGATACAGAATCTTTATCCCGAACGAAGTCTCCGATTAAGTAACCGTAACTTTCTTCACCTCCGCCGATATATTGTTTTTTTCCTTCATTTTCCCTGATAACCGATGCAATGAACTTGAAGCCGGTCAATACGTTATAATATTCGACATTGAAAGATTTGGCAATTTGTGCGAATAAATCGGAAGTAACTATTGTCTTTACAATGAATTGCTTACCATTTAATTTCCCCAATTCTTTCCAGCGGCGCAGTAAGTAATAGGTCAATATAGAACCGGTTTGGTTGCCGTTCAGCAAGACAATCTGATTTTTATCGTTTCTGATAGCTATTCCAATTCGGTCAGCATCCGGATCTGTCGCAATAACCAAATCGGCTCCAATTTCTTCTGCTTTTTCAATAGCCATTTTTAAGGCCGAGGCTTCTTCGGGGTTCGGGGATGTCACGGTAGGAAAATTGCCATCGGGTTTGGATTGTTCCACGATGGAATATACATTTTCGAAACCGTACATTTTTAATGCTTCAGGGACTAAAATCGTTCCGCTTCCATGTAGGGGAGTGTAAACGATTTTGATATCTTTATGTTTAGCGATAGCTTCCGGTGAAAGGGATAATGATGCTACTTTGTCCAAATATATTTTGTCTATTTCTTTTCCGATGATGGTGATATTTTCTTCGTTTCCTTTCCATTTTACCTCATCGATATTTTGAATTTTATTTACTTCCTGGATAATATTGGTGTCGTGAGGAGCGGTTACCTGTGCTCCGTCATTCCAATAAGCTTTATATCCGTTGTATTTTTTGGGATTGTGGGACGCCGTAATGACTACGCCGCTTTGGCATCCGAAATGACGTATTGTGAAGCTTAGTTCGGGAGTGGGGCGTAATGAATCGAACAGATATACTTTAAACCCGTTTGCTGCAAAGATATTAGCTGTCGTCTTTGCAAATAAATCGCTGTTATTTCGACAATCGAATGCTACGGCAACTTTAATTTGGGTGTCTTTGAACTCTTTTTTCAGGTAATTGGCAAGTCCTTGAGTTGCCATTCCTACAGTATAAATATTCATACGGTTAGTTCCTACACCCATGATGCCGCGTAAACCTCCCGTTCCGAATTCGAGGTTTTTATAAAAACTTTCATTCAGCTCTTTCGGATCATTGGCGATTAAGTATCTGATTTGCTCTTTTGTCTTTTCATCATATGAGCCGGATAACCAAGATTCAACTCGTTCCTGTACACTTTTTTCGTTTTCCATACGGACTATTTTATTATGTATTATAAAAATAAAAGTAATCTATACAAATTTAATAAATAAATTCAATTTTTTATTGAATAGGCTTCTTTTTTGCATGCCTTTTTTCTGTAACATTTATTGTGCAAAATTTTAATCTAAAAACATAAAATACGAAAATAAATTATGAAAAAACGGACTGGATTGATAAATAAAAACGGGGACATTTATTTGTAATTTTTATGAATAATTAGTAAAAATATTTTTTAAAGATCTAAAGTTGTGATATTGTAAGGGTTTGAGATTTTATATT
>DVIX01000045.1 GCA_018710935.1 Candidatus Avirikenella pullistercoris
CTTTTACTCTATATTGTAATTTACACTTGATTATCAGTCGTTTGCAGTTTTATGATATTCTGTGAAAGTATAAGTTCGAGAGCCTGTCTCTCCGCCAAAAGCGAAAGCGCTGAAAGCGCCGTACAAAAATAAAACCACTGCAAGTTTACTTGTGAGTGGTTTTTTTGTACGAATATCCTGTCAAGGATTTCGCTTTTGTGAAGACCCCGCCGGGAGGCAAGGGAAAAGCGAGCATTCGCGAGCTAATCCCTTTTTATAAGAAGAAATAATGCCTTTTTATCGTAGGAACGGGCTTGCCCGGAACGAGGGTAAAAACAAAAAGGGATATGGCGAAGCCGCCTTTGTCCGAATGTTGCAGGGATGCCGCCGGCAGGCAGGGGAAAAACGCAGTTAATCCCCGGGTAGGTGTGATAAGTGGTTTTTTTGTACGAGTATCCTGTCAAGGATTTCGCTTTTGTGAGGACCCCGCCGGGAGGCAAGGGAAAAGCGAGCATTTACGAGCTAATCCCTTTTATAAGAAGAAATGATGCCTTTTTATCGTAGAAACGGGCTTGCCCGGAACGAGGGTAAAAACAAAAAGGAACGCGGCGAAGCCGTCTTTGTCCGAATGTTGCAGGGATGCCGCCGGCAGGCAAGGGAAAAACGCAGTTAATCCCGTTTTGCGAAAGAAAAGTTTTTCTGTGTGGTAATTCCGACAGGAATTTCGCTTTTGTGAAGCCCCCGGCGAGTAATTCCGATACATCCAACAATCAAATACCGGCCGTACAACAATATCCTGCCGAATCGACGGCAACAATGCTGAATGATTCATAACTCCGTTACCTAAAATAGTCATATGAAGTTATGAAATATATCCTATATTTGCAAATACAATACATTGATAATTAAACTTATAACGATTCTATTCCTGTCATTTGTTCTCAATATCCGAATTCATAGAATACAACAAAACTCAAAAATGCTATTTTTATCGTGCAAAATACGCTATATTTGCATATCTAAAATAGCAAATTGAATTATGGAACAGCTAAACGAAAGATACAGAAGCCTATTACAGGAGGCGGATACCTCTTTTGTCAGATATCTCCACGACAAAGTAAACTGGAAGGCTCGCATGGTGGCTATCGTGGGAGAAAGGGGCGTCGGGAAAACAACTATGCTGTTCCAGCATATCAAGCTGCACAACGATCCCGACAATACGCTTTTTGTCTCTGCGGACGATCTCTATTTCGCAGACAACAGATTGTACGACCTCGCGTCGATGTTTTACAAAAACGGGGGACTGCACCTCTATATCGACGAGATACATAAATATCCGGAATGGTCGAAAGAGTTGAAGATGATGTACGATTCGTTCCCGAAGCTGCAAATCGTCTTTACGGGTTCCTCGATCCTCGACATTTACAAGGGAACGGACGATCTCAGTCGCCGGGCGTTGGTCTATGTGATGCATGGGCTCTCTTTCCGGGAGTACCTGAATTTTGCGAAAGGATATGATTTTCCGGCTTACAACCTCGGGCAGATACTTGCCGGGAAAGTACAGCTTCCGGGGATCGACCATCCGCTGCCTCTCTTTAAGGAGTACCTGACGAATGGGTATTATCCGTTTTTCAACGACGTAGAGTATCTCCAGCGGTTGAAAAGCATCCTCAATGTCACGCTCGAAACAGATATTCCGATGTATGCGAAAATGAATGTATCAACCGCGCGCAAGCTAAAACAGTTGTTGTTTATTATTTCGCAGAGCGTCCCTTTCAAACCCAACTACTCGAAAATCGCCAATATGATGGGCAGCAATCGGAATCAACTGGGCGATTTTATGGTTTATCTGGAGAAGGCCGGGATGGTGATGCAATTACGTAATCAGCCGTCGGGCATCCGGGAACTCGGCAAAGTGGAGAAAGTTTACCTCGGCAATACGAATCTTATCTACGCGATTGCGGACAACAGGCCCGACATCGGCAACCTGCGGGAAACATTCTTCCTGTCCCAGCTCAAAGTGAACCACGCCGTCACGGCATCGAACAGGGCCGACTTCGTAGTCGATGGCCACACATTCGAGATCGGAGGACAAAACAAAAAACGCAAGCAGATCGCAGGGCTCGACGATGCCTACATCGTAAAAGACGATATCGAATACGCCTATCAGAATACGATACCGCTGTGGGCGTTCGGCTTCAACTACTGATCGGCACCGTGCGACGGATTCGTTGCATATCCATGTCCAGTCGAAAAAAGGCAACCTTGTATATAACCGAATGACAATACGTTGCCGGGGACGCTCTGTTCCCTCTCTCCGCAACAGAGGACAAAGGTGTAAACGAAAGTTTACGCCTTTTTGTTTTTATCGTAGAAACGGGCTTGCCCGGAACGAGGGTAAAAACAAAAAGAAAAATACGACGTGATTCTCAAGGCCAGGTTATATAAATATTCAATTCGCAAAGTATTTCGGAGATTCATACTCATTGAATCTTCCCGTTCGGGATTTGTTTTTGTACTGGTATTTCTCCGGGATTTTGTTAGAGTTTCACTTTTTCGATTTTTTCGGGATTTTCGTTCAATTTTAAAGTAAGAATCTTATTTCCAAATCTGACCTTCAGTCCGTTTTTAGCCTTCAGAGGGTTTCTCGAAGGGTCAGCTGCAACCTCCTCCCGTCGAGGCAGACCGTTACGGTTCATCCACCGGTAAAGAATACTGGGATCGAACCCCTCCCCGTAACATATCTCCCTTACACTTTTTCCTGTCGTATAGTACAACCTGATAGCCTTTCTGAGTTGCCGTACGGTCTTTTCGGCCATCGGCCGCCCGATAGGTTTGTGTCCCGGCTGACGCGATATGTGAACGGCAACACGGCTTCGCTCCGAACGGTGGGCCTGCTCGATACGGCATAACGTCCCAGCTACGGTCAACCAGTCAGGTGCAGCGACACTCGTATCTATCCCCTCGTCCAATATCCGCAACACCAAACCTCTGCAAGAGGCCTCCTCCAATAGTTTTGCCATACGACGCAATCCACCCAAACCATACACCGTACACATAACTAAAGTATCGCCCGCTCCGAGACGCTCCATCACCGCCTCGGGATTTTCGCATATCACAATATCGTCCTCCGGCACTCCTGCCGACTCCAATTCGGCAATCCCTCGCCTGAGCTCACCCGCCGTTACTCCCGTCCGTAAATATCCTTTAATCGCCATAATATCATCATTTACCGATTTTGTCCCTATCTAAATCCTCTTTCGCCGTATTCTTTATATCCTCTATGTACTATTCCATACTATCCTAAATCGCAAAGCATTTCATAAAACAATAATACACCCCATAATGCAATGCCCGCAATACCTACCGTCCATGAAAGGGCACGCTCCTTCCCATTTCCGTCGGGTATCTTTCCGGTATCGTCGGCACAACTGCGGTCTCGTTCCGCACCATGCATATATCCCTCCGCTTAAAACTACAAAAACAGATTGCTGTAAACATAAAATTTACAGCAATCCATTATTCCGGTTAGGACTCATCCCCCGAAAAATTTAAATTGCATAATTTTAAATATAAACACTAATTCTACCGATTATCTGTACATTTTTGCAGCCCGTTGTCGTACAAGCGGAGAGCGCAACCGGTTGAACCGATATCCGACCGCCAAGGCAAAAGCGGAATTATAAGAGTCGTTCAGGAATAAGCTTTCCCCATCATCTCCATTGTAACCAAGGCTCCAACGGCCTTCAATTATCATCCCATTCGAAAAGTCGTAAGACATTCCCCACGAAACAGCCGGTACAAAAGGAACATAATATTTCCTCTCTTTAAAACACGTCTTTCCCGCTATTTCCATCTTACCCTGAAGCAAAACAGAGGGTTCAAGTCCGACTTTCAAAGCGAAACGCCGCCGCTGTCCCAGATAAAAATTAGCCAAAAGCGGTATATTCAGTTTATTCAACCGGATACGAGGTTCTACCGAGACTCCGTAAATAGACACATTTGAAATCTTAGCTCCTTCTCCGGAATAATTGACTCCTAATGATAATCCAAAAACCGGTGTAAAGCGATATTCCCCAAAAATACCCACCATAACTCCGGGAATATAATGAATATCGCGATTATCTGCATATACGGAAAACAGACTGCTCAGGTTCATCCCCGCCTTCAGGCCGTAACTAAAACGATTCTCCGCAGGAACCGCCTGTGCATAAAGAGGTGAAACATCCCACAACAAACACGCCATACAAAAAATAAATACAATCTTTTTCATCATATCATCAATTAAATATTAAACTGAACAAACAACGCAAATTTATCTCAAAGAATTTGACCAAAGTGTCGTCGATCAGGTTAATGCTTTGGTTTCAGCCTTATAATTTTGTACTTTTGTACGTTTTCTCTATATTTAATAGAGCCTGATTGGACGTTGGGTTATTTCTTTGTCCTTATATGTATGTTTCCTGATGCAAAAGTAAGACACATTTCTTTTTCGCTGCTTATCAAAATGTACCATTGTATTTTCCTTTTTTAGTCAGACGTTTCTTTTTCAGCAAAAAATCGTGAAGTAAGTATGACAAATAAGTTTTATTATTGCATAATCTTTATGTGTGTTATTTGATTATTATTCACTTACTTTGGTTTCCTCTGTATGGGGAGGTGTTGTGAACCAGTCGGGATTTTCCCGGTAACGCCGGAGCAATTCCGAGGGAGCACACTGAAAATTGGCTTTACAAAAACGGTTAAAATTGCTGGGAGAATCGAATCCTGCTTCCAACATTATTTCTTTAATAGTCGCTTCCGGTTTTGTAAAAGCATAGGCTAACCGTTGGCAGGTTTGTTTCAGCATCCATTTCGCCACAATGCCATATAGGCGTTTCTTTCTGAGATTTACCCGGATATAATGTTCATAACCCCATATCGTCACTTCCTGCCGGAAATCAATATAGCGATCGCCGGACGTTTTTTGCGTTTTCATTTTTCAGATGTTTTTACAAATACACACTCTGTCGCATCAAATACCATTTTCCAAACTTTCTCTTTCCGATCCATTATTCTTTGACACACCGCACAACGAAGCCCTTTGAACGGCCGCCGTAGTTCATCGGGAACACATCCGTCGTTGCGAAGCTCAGGCAGCCACCCCTGTCGCTAATTCCCGTGTGCGGCGACGAAGACCATACGTAACACTGGTCGCCAACACTGCTCAACGCCCCATTTTTGTTATGGAGATAACCGACAGCAGGGTAAAATGCCGTTTTGCTATTCGTATCATCATAATAAAAATTCCACCCGTAATTAAATGG
>DVIX01000046.1 GCA_018710935.1 Candidatus Avirikenella pullistercoris
AAAAAAATTTGTCCCCCCCTTTTTACCAAAGGCAAAAGTTTCATAAAAAACCCTGCCTTGAAAATCCCCATTTTCATTAGGATATGTGTGTTATTTATAAAAAGCTATAATTCTCCGAATAACCGAGCATCTGTTCCATGTAATTTTCCGGATATTCTATTTTCACATCGGTCATTTCACCCTGCCTGTCAAACACAGGAACCAACACCGGGTTGATGAAACCGCTATACGGAGCCAAATCCAAAGCAGCATAACGTTCCAGCACCTCTTTGTGAATCACTCTATTTACTTTTACTCCGTATGTTTCTATCAAATTTTTACCCGCTTCGAAATCGCCTTCCGATTTAATGCGCTGTATTTCTTTCAATAATTCTCCGAACAGTCCCCGCAACCGTTCATAATCGTTCACCACTACATAGCTTTTCCCATCCTTTTTCACTATCTCCACTACATTATCAGCCTTTCCCTTCTCATAACACCACGCCGCAATCAGCTGCCTATCCCTCATATGCGCCTGCACAATATCCTTCCCGTACTCTATCCGCGTTAATTGTCCTATCAAACCATTAAACATCGTTTTATTATAGGAAGCCTTCATCACTTCCATATTCGGAACGATTCCCAACTCCATCATTTTTGCATCTCCTATAAAATAGAGAGCGAATAAATCGGCACGCGCTTCTTCCAAAGGCGAAGCATAATTTTTCAATTCATCCCCTTTTATACCAGGAGCCAACTGCCCGGAACCATGCCCGAGGCACTCATGCAGGTCGGTATGCAGGTCATCTGCCAATACGCCGTAGGTCTTCAACAATTCCTTATCCTCTTCCCGCAAAATAAACTCTTCCATAAAACCATCCCCTTCCGAAGCATGTGCGTAAGCACTCGTAATATTCTGAATCGTTACGGATTTAGAGCCGTACTCTTTCCGAATCCAATCGGAATTGGGCAGATTTATTCCTATCGGTGTCGCCGGATAACAATCGCCTCCTAATTGTACCATTGTGATTACCTTGGCAGAAACTCCTTTTACTTTCTTTTTCCGGTATTGTACGTCAATAGGAGAATGGTCTTCAAACCATTGAGCATTGGCACTGATTATCTCGGTACGGCGCGTCGCCTCTTCATTCTTAAAATTAACGGTCGCTTCCCACGATGCTTTATACCCCATCGGATCGCCGTAAGTCTCTATAAAACCGTTTAAAAAATCGACAAACGACTCCGTATCGGCTACCCATAAAATATTATAACGGTCAAACTCCTTTAAATCCCCGCTTCTGTAATAATCGACCAATGCTTCTATCACGGCTTTCTGTCTGTCATTTTCAGCCGCCTCAACCGCCTTTTCGAGCCAATACACAATCTTTTCAATTGCAGGAGAGTACATTCCCCCTACTTTCCATACCTTCTCTTTCAGCTTTCCATCCTCCTTGACCAATTTACTGTTCAACCCCACGGAAACCGGTTCACGGTCATCAGGAGAAAGCATCGAGCCGTAAAATTGTTCCACTTCACATTGGGTCACTCCCTCATAATAGTTATTCGCCGATGCGACGACCATATCGCCTTCCTGCTCCTGGCTGACACGCAACGCATATAATTCCTTATCGAATAATACGGGTATCAGGCCTAACACATCCTCTTTTTCATGCTGTAAAGAAGGAACCGCCCCTACCAATTCCCGGAAATAATTTTCCGAAAACTCCGGCTGAAATTTTTCATTGGAATAATGGTGATGAATACCGTTGGCAAACCACACTTTCTTAAGGTATTTTTCAAAAGCTGCAAATTCAGGAACACTCCTGTCCCCTTTATACTCTTTATAAACAGCCTCCAAAACTTTCCGTATGCGCAAATTGTATTTAAAATTCTGATCGAAAAGAATATCTCTTCCGCAAAGCGCTGCTTCCGAAAGGTAATAGGCCAACTTTTTCTGCCGCAACGTTAATTTTTCAAATCCCGGGACCTGATAACGCAATACTTTAATATCGTCAAAACGATCTGCCTGCCACTTAAAATCCGTTTTATCCATATTCTTTTCCATTTTCCGGCAATATGCCATACAATCACTCCGTACTTAAAGAAAAGGCCTATACCCTTTTCTCATTTTTCAGTCAAAATAGTTACCTTTGCGAAACAAAGAAATTTTAACCTGTGACTCTATCTGCTGTAAGAAAATCTTACATAAAAGATAAAAACAAAAGTACAAATTATGAGCAAATTTACGCTGCACGAAGTTAAAACAAAAAAAGAGGCCAAACAATTTCTGAAAGTACCTATCAAAATATATACCGGTTATAAAAATTGGATCCGCCCGCTGGACGACGATATCAATAAAATTTTCGACCCGGAAAGAAATCTGCTCTTCAAGGAAGGAGAAGCGATACGCTGGATATTGTATGACGAACAAGGAGAAGCAGTAGGGCGTATTGCCGCCTTTTACAACCGGAAAGTCGCTTCCGAAAACGAACAACCGACCGGAGGATGCGGATTTTTCGAATGTATCAACGACCAGGAAGCGGCAAATACACTATTCGATGCTGCCAAAGCATGGCTAATTTCCAAAGGAATGGAAGCAATGGACGGGTCTATCAACTTCGGGGACCGCGATCAATGGTGGGGAGTGCTTGTGGACGGCTTCACATCTCCGGTTTACGGAATGAACTACAACCATTTCTATTATAAAGACCTTTTCGAAGGATACGGTTTCCAGAACTATTTTAATCAATATTCCTACCGCAGAGATTTCAATCCGACCACTATACCCGAAAATGTAGTGGAGAAAGCACGCCGTATCAATGAAAACCCCGATTACCAAATCAGGCATATTCGTAAAAACGAATTGAACGAAGTTGCCCGAAATTTCAGAAACATATACAATAAAGCCTGGGCAAATTTTTCGGGAGTAGCCGAAATGAGCCAGGAACAGGCGGACACTTTGGTCAAAACGATGAAACCCATCATCGACGAACGGCTAATCTATTTCGCTTACTATAAAGGAGAACCTATCGGATTTTTCATTATGATTCCCGATATAAACGGAGCGATCAAACATTTAGGAGGGAAATTCGGTCTATGGCACAAATTGAAGTTCATGTATCATTTAAAAATACGTAAATCCTGCAATATCGTATTGGGACTTATCTTTGCAGTTGTCCCCGAGCACCAGGGGAAGGGAGTCGAATCGGCTTTAATCGACTGTTTCAAAGTGGATATCAATTCGCGCCCCACCCATTACAAACATCTGGAACTTGCATGGATAGGCGATTTCAATCCGCTTATGATGCGAATGCTGGAAAGCCACGTTTGTGCATACCGGTACAAAACACATGTCACTTTCCGATATCTATTCGACCGGGAAAAAGAGTTCAAACGGGCACCTAAAGTATCCAAAAGCAGAAAAATGGAAGAACAAATAGCAAACAAATAGGTAATACCCCTTCAGCCCATGAACGGAATAGACATTTTTTTCGCAATAATATTTCTGTATGCTTTGTATAAAGGATTCAGAAACGGACTTATTGTCGAATTATGCGGGATTATAAGCATCATAGCCGGCGTTTTCATCGCTTACCATTTCTCCGATATGGTAGCCGGTTGGCTGTCTATTTCAGGCGAGACAGGGTATGTGATAGCTTTTATTATCATTATGATAGCTACCCTGCTTCTATTGGGTATTCTTGCACGCATTATCAGTAAAATAATCGATTTTACCGGCTTCGGCACACTGAACAAACTAATGGGGGCAATCGCATCCTTGCTTAAGATAGCATTATTGGCAGGAATACTGACCTGTGCATTCGATGTACTCAACAAACAGGCCCATTGGATAGAACAAAAAACGCTCGACGAATCAAAACTGTATGCTCCCATGGAACAGATTGCAGAACTCGTATTCCCATACCTGCATCTGGTAAATCCGGCCAACGAACAGAATATAAAAGAGATACTCCCTTTCATATCCCCCTCTCAGGAGCAGGAAGGAAACAGGCAACAAACAGAAACCGGCCTCCCCGAAAAAGATACAGGGGATAATGATACAGGAAACAAAACAAACGGAGACAATTCAATTATCGAAATCTAAATACGGCAGACAGAGATATGGATACGAATATGCAAGGTATCGTCATCAAAAGCACCGGAAGCTGGTACACGGTAGAAGCTGTTTCCGGCGAATTATACCGTTGCCGCATACGGGGAAGACTCCGGCTGAAAGGTGTCCGTACGACCAATCCCGTTACCGTAGGCGATAAAATCCGGTTCGAATACGAAGGCGCACCGGAAACCATGCAAGGCGTGATAACGGCGATAGAACCGAGAAAGAACTATATTATCCGAAAATCGACCAATCTCTCGAAAGAAACGCATATCATAGCGGCCAATATCGACAACGCCTTTTTGGTTGCGACACTCGATTTTCCCCCCACCAATAATGAATTCATCGACCGTTTTTTGGTTACCTGTGAAGTTTACAAAATTCCGGCGACCATTCTGCTGAATAAAACAGACCTGTTTCCAAAAGATTTATTCGGCGAAATTATCGACGATTTCCACCATACATACAACAATGCAGGGTATAAAGTTATCGACGTCTCCGCCAAAGACGGTACCGGAATAAATGAGGTAAAAGAGATGCTCAACGGCAAAATATCCCTTTTCTCCGGAAACTCGGGAGTCGGAAAATCATCGTTGATAAAAGCCATTGCCCCCGAACTTTCTATCCGGATAGGCAATATATCCGATTACCATCATAAAGGGAAACATACGACCACCTTTTCGGAAATGTTCAAAATAGCGGACAACAGTTACCTGATAGATACACCGGGTATCAAAGGCTTCGGATTGGTAGATTTAGAAAAAGGAGAGATAGCCCGTTATTTCCCCGATTTGTTCGCTTACGTTCCGCAGTGCCGTTTCTATAACTGCACACACACCCATGAACCGCATTGCGCCGTAAAAGAAGCGGTAGAAAAAGGGCTGATACCGCCGGAACGGTACGACAGCTATTTAAAAATGTTAGAAGACAATAACGAAAAATACCGTAAATAAAGCACAATAAATTAAATATATATGACACCGTTAACCAAACTATTCTTACGATTCGTCGGACAGACTTCTCCCACCCCGATGAGCATAGAAGTGACCAAAGCAGAAGGCATATATCTTTATACTCCCGAAGGGAAACGTTATACCGACCTTATTTCGGGAGTATCGGTCAGCAATGTGGGTCATGGCAATAAAGAGGTCGTAGAAGCCATATGCAAACAGGCTAACGACTACCTGCACCTTATGGTTTACGGTGAAATGATACAGACACCGCAGGTATCATACGCTCAAAAAATAGGCAGATACCTTCCCGAAGGCATAGACTGCGTCTATTTCGTCAATTCGGGCAGCGAAGCGATAGAAGGCGCCCTCAAACTCGCCAAACGCTATACCGGACGCACGGAACTCATCTCTTTTAAAAATGCTTACCACGGTTCCACCCACGGCGCATTGAGCATGATGGGCAGCGAATATTATAAAAATGCTTTCCGCCCGTTATTGACCGATGTCCGTCAATTGGAGTTCAACAATACGGAAATGCTCTCCTCTATTACGGAACGTACTGCCGCCGTATTAATCGAACCGATACAGGGAGAAGGCGGATACCGCATTCCCTCACGCGAATTTTTACAAGCATTGCGGAAACGGTGTACGGAGACAGGAGCTATCCTGATTTTCGATGAGATACAGACCGGATTCGGAAGAACCGGAAAAATGTTCGCATGGGAATATTTCGGCGTAACCCCCGATATTATCGCTATGGCAAAAGCCATGGGAGGAGGCATGCCGTTAGGAGGTTTCGCCGCAAGCTACGAAATGATGAATACCCTTACATTCAACCCCGTATTGGGGCATATAACCACTTTCGGAGGGCATCCCGTATGTTGTGCGGCAGGTATGGCCGCTATGGAATATATTTTAAAAAACCGCCTCATGGAACAGGTGGAAGAAAAATCCGCTCTCTTTGAAAAACGGCTTATCTCCCATAAAAGCATAAAAGAGATACGCCGGGCAGGATTAATGATAGCCGTCGATTTCGGGAACAACACATATCGGGATAAAGTAGTAGCAAAAGCGGTCGAAAAAGGGATTGTCACGGAAGGTTTTTTATTCTGCGATACGGCGATGCGTATCGCTCCTCCTCTGACAATCACAACCGAACAAATCGAAGAAATATCGGCAATCCTTCTTCAAGCAATGGACGAAGCCGACGAATAACCGCCGTCAATCGAATTTCGTAAACAAAAACGATTTTATAAAACGGTCTATATCCCCGTCAAGCACCTCGTTTACGGAAGAGGTTTCCTCTCCTGTACGGTGGTCTTTCACCATTTTATAAGGATGCAAGACATAACTCCTTATCTGGCTGCCCCACTCTATTTTTTTCTTTTTTCCTTCCAATTCGCGTTGCAATTCCATCTTTTTTTCCAGCTCCATCTGATAAAGCTTGCTTTTCAAAATGCGAATCGCATTCTCCTTATTCATTAATTGAGAGCGGGTTTCGGTATTCTCCACTACTATACCGGTAGGGATATGGTATAACCGTACCCCTGTTTCCACTTTATTTACATTCTGTCCGCCGGCACCCCCCGAGCGGTAAGTATCCCAACGGATATCGGCAGGATTAACCGCTATCTCGATAGAGTTATCCACGGCAGGCGTAACGAATACGGAAGCGAAAGTAGTATGGCGGCGGTTGCTGGAATCGAAAGGCGACAACCGTACCAGCCGGTGCACCCCGCTCTCTCCTTTCAAATATCCGTAAGCAAACTCCCCTTCTATCTCCAACATGGCCGATTTTACCCCGATACCGTCTTCCTGCAAATCCAAAACCCTGCATTTATATCCTTTCCGTTCCGCCCAACGGGTATACATACGCAACAACATATTCGCCCAATCCAGGCTTTCCG
Source organism: Candidatus Avirikenella pullistercoris (assembly GCA_018710935.1). Lineage (GTDB taxonomy): Bacteria > Bacteroidota > Bacteroidia > Bacteroidales > Rikenellaceae > Avirikenella > Avirikenella pullistercoris. The sequence goes on from DVIX01000046.1 coordinate 6,957, forward strand.
TCCCTCCGGCTCCTGAATTAATCTCCACAATGGCATTCAGCCTATCTTCTTCCTGTCCCAAGGTAGTACGCAACTCCACCTCTTCCGTCATCTGCAGCAATTCCCGGTAACACCGGTCCAGTTCCCCCTCCTCGGCCAAATGCTCTTTCACAAACTCGGCCGTTACTTCCAGATCGCCATATTTAACATAAAGTTTTTCCAAAGATTCCACCCACCATTTAATCGAAGCAATCTCTTTTAAAACTTTTTCTGCAACCGCAGCATCATTCCAGAAACCGGGAGCTTCCGTCAATTTCTCTTTTTCCGCAAGAGCTTGTTTTTTCGCATCGAAGTCAAAGATAACTCCTCAGCGAATCCAGCCGCTTTACAATCTCTTTTTGTTCTTCCTGTGTCATATTCTCCTCTAAAATTATCTAACAACTTACCGTGCACTCCATACCCAGGTTCCGGACCTTCGCTGCGATAGTTTCCATATCTTCACAGCTCACTTTCTCCAATGAATCGGCCGGAGTTTCCCGGTCGATACTGTATATCATCACCTGTTTCGGAGCTATCTCTTTCAGAACTTCCAACCACGCACTCACCTCTTTTTCGGTCGTATTATCCACCCGTTCCCCTTTATACTCTCCCCTCAAAAACATCGTCTGCACAATAACTTCATTATGAAACAGCTTCATATTTTCAACCACCTTGTCTAAAGAATAGTCGAACCTCGGGCCATTAATCAACCGAATCGTTTCGGGAAATGCCGAATCTATTTTCAATATCGCCCGATCCACTTTTTCAAGAGCTTTTCGGATTTCCGGTTTCCCAATCATAGTAGCATTACTCAATACCGCCACTTTCACATTCGGGAAAAACTCATCCCGCAAGGCGACAGTCCGATCTATTATCTCGGCAAAATCGGGATGCATAGTCGGTTCCCCGTTCCCTGCGAACGTTATCACATCCAGTGGAGCCCCTTCGGATTTCATTTTCGAAAGGCGTTCACGCAACCCGCCTATTACAGCCTCTTTTTCATTGAACTCGAGTTTCCGGTGGGAACGGTTCTCCGTCCAACCGCATTCACAATAGATACAATCGAAATTACAAAGTTTCGCATAAGTCGGCAAAAGGTTAACTCCCAAGGATACCCCTAACCGGCGGCTCTTAACCGGCCCGAATATAATATCGCCAAAAAGAATCGTTGACATAATCTATCTAAATAATCCGTTTACCCTTCGTATCGTCCGTTAAGGACATCGTTTCAAAATCCACACCGGTCAGCAGGACAGCCCCCGGTCTTTTTCCTACCTCAAACGAACCTGCCCAATCGCTTATTCCCAATGCTTCCGCTCCATTTTTCGTCGCCCACATAACGATTTCGGTCAATGGAATATGGGGCAAATGTTTCTGCACGCACTTTATCTCTTCTACCATAGAAAGCGTGTCATTAGAGCTAAGCCCGTCCGTTCCCAAAGCAATGGTTACCCCTTTTTCCCTCAACACCTCTATATCCGGCAAGCGTTGTTCGATATAAATGTTGGAAAGAGGGCATGGAACAGCTACCACACGGTCGCCAAACTTTTCTTTTACCGCATCTATATCTTCCGGAGTGGCATAAATAGTATGTACCAATAAAATCCGGTCGCGTTTCGGACTGATTCCCTCCACGATAGATTTCAGTTCACCGGGACCTCCCATAGCGACAGATTCCTTAAAATGCACGGAAACGATACCGTCGGCGGTTACACCGTCCTCACTGGTAAGCACTCCCCCGGCGAGTTTTATCAATTTGTCCTCCATCGTATAATTAGCATGCGGAACGATCGTAGAAGCAAATCCATAAGAACGGGACTCATTCACACGCCGCATCCCCTGCCGGAATGTTTCCTCTGCAGTCTGATTATCTTCATCGAAAATCTCTACCAAATTATGGTAATAAATCCGGCTTTTCTTCTTTACGGAATAGACATAATCATTATTGTTATGGTCCGCCACAGCTACGATACCGTCATTATACATCATAGCATCCCATACCTGAGCTGCATCCGTTTTCTCCTTTTCGGAAATGGAAGCATTCCTTTTTATATCAATAATCGTTCGTATAAATTCCGGAAGCCCTCCGTTACGGGGAATCATCCCTTTTACATACGAATATTCGAGATGGCAGTGGCAATTCACCGTACCGGGAATCAATATCCCGTTATAAAATTCTACCCCTTCCTGCGAATCTATATTTTCGACATTCTCTTCTATTCGGGTAATAACACCGTTACCGTCGAACCAAACTATCGGGTATTTGATAAGGCGGCCTGAAGTCAGCATATAATTGGCTGCTATCTTTCTGTTCTGATTCATATATAACAAATTTATCAGGTTTCAACTTGAAATAGAACCAATGTTCTATAAATTTCCGACGCGCCTCCTCTATCGGAGGATAATAAACGATCCGCATCGTATCGACCGTCACATAAGGTTTCTCTTTCGTCTGATTCCTTCCGAAATAGACAAAATCCACCGTCAGTGTATTATATTTCCACGCATCTACCGTTTGTTTGGTTTTGCTGGTATGTATCCGGGAATCTTTCAACAACCAGATAGAACCGTTAAAATTATTATAAGGCCTGACCGAATCGAAAATATTATAATACAACAAATGGTTTCTGTTCTTATCCAATGTATCGATTTTATATTTCAGATAGACATCGTAATCCCCGGAACGGTTCATAGGAATCGTCACACGTAATTTTTCCAGCTCTTTCAATGTAGTCACCTCGGCAGAATCGAGAAACAATATTTTTTTTGAAAAATCGAGCGCCCAATCGTCCCATTTCTTACTGATATCGCTTTTATACTGGTAAATTTTCCGCTGTGATTCGAATTCATCGGCTATTTCCTGTATGATTACCGGAAGTACGCTGCTTTTACGTAAAGAGAGCTTCCTTATGGTATAACGCATATCCTCGACCGTATAACCGTATTTTTTCAATATCGGTTCAAGATAGGTCACCGTATCGCGCATATAATTTTCCCGGACATTTCCCAAATAGCTATCCGTAAACACCGACTCGCTGATAATGGCCTTCAATTCTCCATCCGGAATCTGCTTCGGCCCGGAACAAGCAAACAGGGCAAACAACCACGGAATAATATATAAAAACGTTCTCTTCATACCATTTCCCGCTCTAAAAACAGCACGGCAAAATACATTACTGTCCCAAATCAATTTTTAAAAATACAATATTTACCGGTAAAAGAGAAATCTACTTCGCTGCCGCTTTCACCGTTAAATACGAAATCAGGTAATTCACCGCCATTACCGATAAAATAACCAATACCACATCGAAAGGTTTCACAATTACCGGATAGGTATCTATCAACAGCGTATTGCTATTGATCTTTACTAAGCCGGCATACTGCTGCAGAAGCGACAATCCCAATCCGATAACCGTTCCTGCCGCCGTTCCTGCCGCCGATATATAAAGTCCCTGCGTAACGAATACCTTACGGATAAAAGATTGTTCCGCCCCCATTACAGACAAGGTAAAAGTTTCTTTCTGTTTATCGGCCACCAGCATAATCAATGCCCCTACCGAAGTAAAGGAAGCAATGACGAGCACCAGAAGAATGATAAAAAATATTCCCGCCTTTTCATACTTCATTATACGATAAAGCGACTCTTTCTGTTGATAACGGTTCTGTACTTTATATTGTTTTCCGACAAACTGCCCGATAGCTTCCTGCACTTCCTTTTCATCAGCCCCTTCCTTCACACTTATTCCCAAAGCAGACACTTTCCCCGCCTGTCCGAAAAGTTCTTGTGCGAAACGGAGGGGTACCAAAACATATTGGGCATCCGTTTCCGCATCCAACGCAAAAATCCCCCCCGGCATAATCTTTTTTTCCTGATAGAAAGAGGTAGGAATAAAAATATTATTTCCTTTACTTTTCGGCGTAAACATCTCTATCGGATCGAATAAATTCACATTTACCCCCAAATTGTAAGCAACCCCCATTCCTACCACTGCAAAATTCAAATCCCCCAATGTCAAACGGCTTCTTCCCCCCGCCATCATCGAATCCAGCGGAATCATCCGCACGTATGCCGAATCCACTCCCCGCACCGTACCGATATGCTGCCTCCCCCTGTAAGACATCAAAGCATTCTCTTCCAATATCCCGGAAACGAATTCTACCCCGTCGAGCCTCCTTAACTGTTGTACATCGATGGAATCCAACGAAAAAAACTTCCCCTCATTCAGGGAAACTTTAATCTGAGGATCAAAATTTTTATATAACGATTTCAACAAACCGTCCAAGCCGTTATATACGGACAATAAGATAATCATAGCTGCCGTCGGTACAGCCACGGTAAAAGCGCTCACGACAGAAATCACATTGATTACCGAATGCGATTTTCGCGAAAAAAGATACCTGCGGGCTATAAACCGTGTCAGCCGTCCGGACATATTATAACGACCGTTTTAATATGGAGTCTATATTATCCGCATATTCCATCGAATCATCCAGAAAAAATGCTACCTCCGGAATCGATTTAATTTGGTTTTTCATCCGTTTTGCTAACGACATACGAAGACTCCACGCATTTTTTTTGATATTTTCCAATATTTCGGCATGTTTATCGAAAGGGAAAACGCTTAAATAAATTTTTGCCAACGACAAATCGGGGCTCATCCGCACTACCGTCACCGAAACCATTGTTCCCCGCGCCAGTGCCGACGCCTCTTTCTGCAATATCTCACTCATATCCCTTTGTATCTGACGCGCAATCTTTTGCGCACGTGTCGATTCTGCTTCCATAATATTTAATTCTTCGGTTTGTTTATCCTGTAAAATAATCCGATAGTAACATTCATCTGGTCTATCGGCGATTCATAAAACGAACTGTTCGGATTCTTATTGGGATTCTTAAAGATATCCGAGAATCCCAGCACATAACGAAACTCCGCCGTTATCTCAAACCGCTTGATAGACACACCGAATCCCGCCCCGCAACTCAAACCGTATTCCAACCGATTATCTACCAGATTATCCAATTTATATTCCCTGTCATACATCAGTCCCCGTTTTTTAGAAGTCAGTTTCTCCCGGGAGCTGATATTGTATGAGATATAAGGTCCTGCGTTGATAAAGAACCTCGCCTTATTCTTGAAAAAAGTTACGTGAGGCTGCCACATAAAAGGCAACTCTATCGCCGTTAATGTTCTTTGATAAGTAGAATCCGAATCTACTCGGGGATAGGTACGGTATCCTTTTTTAACCAAATTGACATCCACTTCGACACCTCCGACAAAACGGTCGCCTCCATAATATTTATAGGCAACCCCACCCACCGGGGACCCCCATAAGAAACTTTTTTCCACATGCGGTTTAAAACGCACGCCCCCGCCTCCGGCTCCGCCCCGCACACCGATATAGTGCTGTGCCCACAACACCGGCGTACACAATAACATCACCGCAAACAATGTGAAAATAAAAACTCTCTTACTCATCTTCCGCAGGTTCCTGATTATGATTCAACGTTTCAACACTTTCCCCGTTATTTTCCTCTTTTCCCGTCTCTAAAGAGCCAGCCACCCCTTCCTGCTGCAAAAGCTCTCCTTTTCGCGAAACAGAACGAACATTCTGTTCGTTCCCGAAAATGGCATTCAAATCGAGGTTCAGCTCTATATCCCAATTCTCTTTCGTTTCGAAAATAATTCCTCCTTCTTCGTCCTTGTATATTGCAATCCGTTCAGGATGAATTCTGTTTACCAAATCACCTCCATCCCATTTTCCGTTTCCATTACTATCCTCGGATATTTTGATTTTATAACGTCCGGAACGCACATAATCGAATATTACGATATCTTCTTCCGGATTTCCCGCAGCCTTGAACAATTTTCTGTAAACAGGCTTATCCTGACTATCGAGAAACTCGATAATATATTGCATTCCGCTGTCCGCTTCGATCTTCAACGTTACCAAACTGAATTTTTCCGGCGCCATAATATTAAACGACGCTTTCAGCGTATCATTCTTTTCTCCCAATATATTTTCAAACGTTTCGGAAGGAATCATCAATTCATAATTTCCAGCCGGCTCCCATTCGGCAGAAAGATTCCATTTCAATAAACTGCTGCTATCCTGTGTAAAAGAGAAAGCCGCAGGTACCCACACCGCTTCGGAAGGCACTCCTTCCTGTTGCTGCGACCGCGCTCCTCTCCGGTCCCTGCGGGAGTCGGTTTCCGGTTTCTCCTCCTTCATCAATGAAATACGTTCAGCCTGTACGGTTCTTAAAGGATATTTAAACGTAAACCGGATCGGATCATGCGGATTCACCGCCCCCGACACATTCGCTTCCACGGAAAACGGATTAGGCTCCGGTCCATCGTTCTGCCTGCGGGTTGCACGGCTAAGGTCACGATAATACAAATTAAGCCGCCTCGACAATATCGTGTCATTATTCATGCTATCCTTACTCACGTAACTGATATGCCCTTTCAACGTATCGGGAACATGGGAAGCATCGAACCACAACGTTACCGTATCGCCGAACTGCGAATTTTGCCGGATTATCCGGTCTTGTTCGATACTGTCTATAAATATTTCCGTAATTTCGGGATACCTCGCCCCGAACTCCAACTGTAAAGTGTGCCTGTCGGAACGGGTCATCTGTACCAATGCCTGTTTACGCACGGCAATCTCCTCAAAAACCCGGAAACGCACCTGAGGCGATGCGTCGATCTTTTTCCGCACAGGATTGTACCATATCCGGAAAGGCGGCATAGTCGCAGGATTATAAACCGAATCTATAAAACCGACCATATCGCTTCCCACATCGTAAGAGGTATTTCCATTCTCATCCATAACCGCATATAACCGATAATCCATATCTTTCAGGTTCGTTGCCAAAAAAACGCCGGAACTATCGGTACGTGCAACCGACAGAGGTTGCGATAAAAACAGGGTAGAGTCATAGCTCATCGAATCCGCTTTCCCGTCAAAAAACAAAACGATAGCGTTAAGCAGACTATCGCCCGTAAACGCATCCACTACCTGGCCGGACATCACCAAGCTATCGATTTCCGGCCCCGTCGAGAATACATACGAAAAATTCAGCAACGGATTCCCTTCATTATTATCTACAATCGCTTTCCCGAAATCGATTTTATAAGTAGTCGCCGAATCCAGCTCCCCCGGAAATTCGATTACAAACCCTCTGCCCTTGACCGTAAAAGAAGGCCTCCTCGCAAGCGGCGGAGAGATAAGAATCTCTTTCTGCAAATCTTTCAACTGAATATACTCATCGAATTCTATCGTTACCTTTTTCGCCTTGAAATTAGTCGTAAAATTTTCCGGCGTCATCGAAATGATATTGGGAGGCAACGTATCCCTCGGCCCTCCCTCCGGAGCCGCAGGATTCGCACACCGGAAGAAAAATGCCATTCCGAAAAATAACGTTACGAATACAAACGAGATTCTATATTTGTTGCGATGCCTCATGTCAATCTTTAAAAATACCTTGTATTTCAGATTTTTAAAAAACACATTACTTACAAGTTACAAAGATAATTATTTTGCCCGAATTTCTTTTCCGGAACTTCCCGAACCGGGTAAAATAGTATTTTTTAACATATTTTCGTACCTTCGTACCGGTTTCAAATCGATATATGGCTGTAAAAATAACGATATATACCGACGGTTCCGCACTCGGAAATCCGGGGAAAGGAGGTTATGGCGTAGTCCTGCAATCCGGACAGCATTACAAAGAGCTTTCCGCCGGTTACCGCCTGACTACCAACAACCGCATGGAGCTGTTAGCCGTTATCGTCGCTCTTGAAACCATTAAAGCGGAACATGCCGATATTACCCTCTATTCCGATTCCCGGTATGTCGTCGATGCCATTGAAAAAGGGTGGCTTATCTCCTGGCAAAGGACAAATTTCAAAAACAAAAAAAACATCGACCTTTGGAAACGGTTTCTCTCCGTATATCCCCGCCATGATATCCGTTTCGTCTGGGTGAAGGGGCATGCTTCAATCCCTCTGAATGAACGTTGCGATTTTCTTGCAACCCAGGCGGCAGCCCGAACCGACCTCCTTATCGATGAAGGATATGAAGCCGCTATCTCCGAAGAAAATGCATTAACGGAATAACTTCCTCTTTTGTTCCAATAAGCCTTATCGCTTCCGACTCCATTTATTATTCCCCAAAATTCCATATTTCAATTCTTATTTCGAACCGATTCTTATGCCTTAGAATACAAAAATCCCCTGCTGTTCGCAGGGGATTCGACAATTCTCATTCAATAATTCTATTCGAGTACAAACGATTTTTCAGGAAGGAATCCCGCCCTTGTGGTACTTACGGACGCTTTCCCTTCGATCTTATCGTTTCCGTACACACGAACGACAACGGTATGGCTGTTGGTGCTTTCACCTTGCGCATATCCGGCATCACGGCTTACCGTATTGGTTATCACTTTGGTTCCGGGACGCGGCTGTCTCACCGGTTTCCCTTCCTCCGGCAATATTTTCGCTTTCGGAGCAGCCCCTTCCGTCACACTTTCCGGGAAAATAATTTTTACCTGGTCCGGACGAACGATTTTCACATGGTCTGCCTGGCGAAGCGCTGTAGGTAATTTACCTACGTTCTTATAAGAAACCGTAATCGCATAATCGGTAGAATCCGCCTTATAGGTCTTGAGTTTTTTCACTTCAACATTATCCCATTGCAACTCAGGCAAATGTTTCACCATGGCAAGATTAAACAGTGCCTGGTTCTTAGCCCATTTTTCCAGGAACTTAGACGGTCCGTTCTGTGAATAGAATTTAGGGTTCCATCCGCCTATTTCCACCTTGCCGAGCGTAGGATGATTAAAGGGTTTCCATTCCGTAAACGCTTCTCCACCGTTTTCCTGGTCGTCCCAAGCCAATTTATCGAGGTCGTCGATAACTCCGTCGCCATTGTAATCTTTATATACTTTACCTCCGTCCCATATTTCATCTCCATACCAAATAGCTCCATAATACCAATATCCGAAATCGGGACCATGACCGAAAATAGGATTTCCACCGCCATAATCCAGATAAGCATCTCCAGCCCGTTCATACCCGGTGATGCTTTTTCCCAGCTCATCGAATTTCCGGTACCATTGCGCATCTTCAGGAAACATAGCAGACGTAGGAGCAGTACTCGGTGCACGCAGATGCATCGGAACCCGGGTATCCATCGAATTGACGATATAGATATTCGGGTTGGACATCAAAAATGAGAACACAGCCCTCGTTTCCGTTTCGCTAAGCGGATATTCTCCGGAATATCCCTGAGTCCATCCGCGCCCGGTAGCCTCTGTTCTTGGCCGCCAATTTTCAGGATAATTACGATGCAGATCCAATCCGCCGATACCGTCTTCATTTATACGCCCGTCGCCGTCGTTATCTATTCCTTCGGATACGACGCAATAATCGCCCTCACCGGCC
>DVIX01000047.1 GCA_018710935.1 Candidatus Avirikenella pullistercoris
GTAACATAAAAAATAAAAGCGGGATTTTTTAATCCCGCTTTTATTTTTTATTTAAAATTATTACAGTACGGTTATACCCATAATACCATTGGTAGAATCTCCGATGAAATCGAGCAGGTATTTTATTTCAGGACCTATTTTAACCTGTTCTTTTATTTCCTGCAATGCATTTTCCAAGCTGACACCGCTCTGATATATCAGACGATATGCCCGAGCTATATCATCTATGATTTCTTCTGTAACATTTCCGCATTTCGATAATAAAATGGAGTTGATACTGAAGAAACTGATCGGGTTATGTGCAGCGATGATATAGGGAGGTACATTCTTGTTTGCACGGCATCCGTCACGCAATAAAGTCCAGCTTCCTACGCGGCAACCTTGTTTTAGAATGACACTACTTCCCAAAATCGCTTTGTCATCGATGATACAGTTACCGCCTACTCGGCTTCCATTGCCGATGATACAATCGTTTCCGATATGAGCGTCATGCATGATATTGACACTTTGCAGCAGAAAGTTCCCGTTTCCGATTATCGTTTTTCCGTCGGGGAAAGTCGCACGGTTAATGATAACCTGTTCCCGAATTATATTGTTGTTTCCGATTTCCAGAATGGTGTCATCGCCTTTGAACTTAAAATCCTGGGGTGTTGCGCCGAGAATAGCTCCCTGATGAACTTTGTTGCCGCTACCCATGCGTGTTCCGCTTAAAATGCTGGCATACGGCATGATAACGCAATTGTCACCGATTTCTACGTTTTTGTCGATGTATGAGAAAGCGTGAATGGTAACGTTCTTACCGATTTTCGCTTCCGGATCTATGTGAGCTAATGGACTGTTTGTCATATCCTTGAATTTTAAATAAATTCTTCTATTCTTCCGTGTTTTCCGTACGTCCGCCGCCTAATGCATGATAGAGATTAACTACGGCTTGCATACGTTCGAATTGGTCGGATACTCCCGATATTTGGGCACTCAGCAACGATTGTTGTGCAGTAAGTACTTCCAGATAAGTAGAGGTTCCTAATGTCAGTAATTCCTGAGTGTATTCTACCGACTTTTCGAGGGAATTGATTTGTTGTATTCGTTTAACGATTTTATCGTTAGCGCTTTGATACATATAAAGGGCATTGCTGACTTCATTCCCTGCGTTGAGAATGGTGGTTTGGAAGCCGATTAATGCCTCTTCCTGTTGTGCTTTTGCGATTCTCAGGCGAGCTGTATTCGCACCCTTATTGATTAAAGGTTGTATCAAGGAAGCGGCAGCCGATGCAATCATCTTACCCGGGTTTACAATCATGCTTCCGGCGCTGTTCGTCCATCCGAAAGTTCCGCTCAGACTTATGTTCGGGTAGAATGCCGAACGGGCTGCGTTAGTATTATAATAAGTTCCGGCTAATGCCATTTCAGCAGCTTTTACATCAGGACGGTTCGACAATAACTGGATAGGAATACCGACATTCAACATAGTCGGCAAGTTTTGTTCGTCGAGTGTTCCTCTTTCGATGTTCTGGGGTGCTGTCTGCAATAATAGAGAGAGTGTATTTTCCGTTTCACGGATTTGTCTTTTCAGATCGGGAATGGAAGCCTCTACCATATAACTGTTCGCTTCGCTTTGTACGATAGCAGCTTCATTTACCATGCCGGCTTCTTTCATAGCCCTCATGGTTTCAACGCTTTTTTTCCATATCACCGATGTCTCTTCGGTAATGGCAAGCTGTTTGTCCAGCATCAATAATGTGTAGTAACAGTTTGCGATCGATGCGATTAACTGGGTCTGTACAGCTTGTTTATAAGCTTCGCTTTGTTCTAAAGTGGCTTTTGCCTTGCGTTTGGCATTTAGCAATCCTCCGAACAAATCCAACTCCCAACTTGCTGTAACCGGTAAAGTATATGTCCAGCTGGCCGGGGATTTATCGAAACTGCTTACTCCTCCCTGGGGAGCTAACGAAAGTGCCGGAGTATAGGCCAAACGTGCGGACATCAGGCCTGCTTCAGCCTCTTTTACCTGTAACATGGCTGTACGTAAATCGGAATTTTGTTCCAGTCCTATCCGGATAAGTGCCTGTAATTTCGGATCGGTGAAAACTTCCTCCCAGGGTAGGTTTCCCATATTAGTCGTATCGGATACTAAAGTATCGGTTACCGATACGGTATCGCGGTATAACCCTTGGGTATTTACGTCAGGACGGTGGTAAGGCCTGTACACATTACAGCTCGTTACGAGAGCTGTAATGCTTAAGGCATATATAATATGTTGTTTTTTCATCTTTTATTTCTTTAATACTTGTCCTAAACAATTATTATTTGGTGTATTGTTCGATTTCTGATTTTATTTCGCTATTATCCAGGTCATGCCATTCCATCGGTTTGAATTTTTCCTGCAGATATTCGAATGCGACGAATAGGGCAGGCACGATGAATATCTGGCCGATCATACCGATCAACATACCGCCGACGGCACCTGTTCCTAATGTGCTGTTACCGTTTGCACCTACACCGTGGGCGAACATCAACGGCAATAGACCGATAACCATCGCTAAGGATGTCATAAGAATCGGACGAAGACGAGCAGAAGCACCCATAACAGCAGCAGAAACGATGCTCATTCCCGTACGGCGTCGTTCAAGGGCGAACTCGGTAATCAAAATAGCATTTTTCGCCAACAAACCGATAAGCATGATAAGAGCGATTTGCATGTAAATATTATTTTCTACTCCCATAAGCTGAGCGAAAATAAAGCTACCCATCAACCCGAACGGAATAGAAAGAATAACGACCAATGGAAGGATGTAACTTTCGTATTGGGCACTTAATAATAAGTAAACGAATACTAAACAGAGGGCGAAGATGATTGCCGTCGTATTTCCGCTGGTACTTTGTTCCTCACGGGTCATACCGGAAAATTCATATCCATATCCGGTAGGCAGTGTTTCATCCGCTACTTCCTGAATGGCCTGAATAGCCTGTCCGGAGCTGTATCCATCGGCAGGAGTACCGTTTATGGATATGGAAGTAAACATATTGAAACGCTTGATATTATCCGGTCCGTAAATTTTTTCCAGTTTTATGAATTGAGAAATGGGAGCCATTTCATTTCCGTTCCGGATCATGATATTGTTGATGGATTCGGGATTTAAACGGAAATTGGCGTCTGCTTGTACCATTACACGGTACAAGCGGCTGAACCGGTTAAAGTTCGAAGCGTATAAACCGCCGTAATATCCTTGTAAGACGGTGAGTAAAGTACTCGGGCTTATACCGGCTTGTTTACATTTTGCAACGTCTATATCCACCATATACTGCGGATAATTGGGGTTGAATGATGTATTTGCTGCGGCAATTTCCGGGCGTTCATTCAGTTTGGCAAGGAAATTTTGCGTTATGTTGTAAAAGTCATTCAAATCTCCTCCGGTCTTGTCTTGCAAGTTGATTTCAAAACCGTTGGTAACACTGTATCCAGGAATCATCGGCGGAGCGAATACCAATACCCTTGCATCTTTGATAAGCGATTGGCACTGCATATACAACATTCCGATAATGCTGTTTACATCTTGTCCTTTGCCCCGTTCTTCCCAAGGTTTCAGTTTACAGATGAAAGTACCGTATGAACTGCCTTGTCCTGCGATAAAGCTATAACCTGCAATTTCAGTACGTCCCTGTACGGCAGGATTTGCTCCTACAAGGCTGTCTATTTTGGCCAAAGTAGCTTTAGTTCTTTCCAAAGAGGTCGAAGGCGGCATGTCCACCGTTATAAAGAAAGTTCCTGTATCTTCATTGGGTACCATACCGGTAGGGGTCGTCTGCATTAAGAACAACAGGATAAGGATACTTCCGATAACGCTTCCGAATGCTATCCATCTGCGTTTGATAAAGAAATTAACTCCTTTTTTGTATTTATTTAACGTTACTTCGTATGCAGCATTAAAAGCGGCATGGAATCGTTTGATCGGCGTCATTTTTTCTTCGCCTTCCTTTTTGTGCGGTTTTAGGAACAGGGCACAAAGAGCAGGGCTTAGGGTCAATGCGTTGATAGCGGAAAGACCGATTGCAATGGCCATAGTCAAACCGAATTGACGGTAGAAAGTTCCGGATGTTCCGGTCATGAAACTTACCGGGATGAATACGGCCATCATCACTAAGGTAATGGATACGATAGCGCCGGAGATTTCGCTCATAGCATCGATAGAGGCTTTTAACGGCGACTTGTATCCTTGGTCCAATTTGGCATGTACCGCTTCGACGACGACTATGGCGTCATCGACGACTATCGCAATGGCAAGTACGAGAGCACAAAGAGTCAACAAGTTTACACTAAAGCCGATCAGGTATAGCAGGAAGAATGTACCCACTAAGGCTACCGGTATGGCGATAGCCGGAATTAATGTGGAACGGAAGTCCTGCAGGAAGATAAATACGACAAGGAACACCAATATGAAGGCTTCCAAAAGGGTTTTGATAACTTCATAAATAGAAGCGAAAAGGAAGTCGTTGGCATCCAACAGAATTTCATATTTTATTCCCGGAGGGAAATCTTTGGAAGATTCATTCAAGATTTCTTTGATATCGTCGATGATTTCTGTTGCATTGGAACCGGCTGTCTGGAAAATCATGGCAGTAACTCCCGGGTGCCCGTTGGAACGGGTACCGAAGCCATAGGACAAACCGCCCAATTCGATTCGAGCGACATCTTTTAACCGTAATATTTCACCGTCGGATGTTGCACGAATTATAATATCTTCGAATTCCTGAGTTTCTTGTAAACGTCCTTTATATCTCATGATATATTGGAAGGATTGGTCGCCGTTTTCCCCGAATTGTCCCGGCGCCGCTTCGATATTCTGTTCTGACAAAGCTGCGGTTATATCGGAAGGCATCAGTTGGTATTGAGCCATGACGTCCGGTTTTAACCAGATACGCATGGAATAGTCGGCTCCCAATACCATAGCGTCACCTACTCCCGGAACACGTTGTACCTGAGGAATCAGGTTGATTTTAGCGTAGTTCTGTAAGAAAATTTCGTCGTATTGGTCATTGGTACTCATAAGAGTAAAACCCAATAACATACTGTTCTGACGTTTGGATGTGGAAACCCCGGCTCGAGTTACTTCGGCAGGGAGCAAACTCTGTGCTCGTGTGACACGGTTCTGAACATTGACAGCAGCCATGTCGGGATCCGTTCCTTGTTTAAAATAAACTTGAATGGTTGCTTCCCCGTTATTGGAAGCGGAAGAAGTCATATAAGTCATGTTTTCCACACCGTTGATAGCTTCTTCCAAAGGTGCGATTACACTGTTCAATACGGTTTGGGCATTGGCTCCCTGGTATGATGCACTGACATATACGGTAGGAGGCGCAATATCCGGGTATTGAGTTACAGGTAAGGATACCAAGCCCAGAATACCTAAAATTACGATTAAAATGGAAATAACCGTAGATAATACCGGGCGTTTTATAAATCTATCTAATTTCATGATTTTGCGTTCTTATTGCAATTTTTTCCTCGATTTATTTGATAAATAACGAAATAAGGGTTAAAAAACCGATTGTTCCCGATTTTTGTAAAATTTCATTACTGAGCGGCACCCATACCCGCAATCTGTTGTGCTGCACCTTGTAATTTCGCAGCCGATTCTTCAGGAGTGATGGGCTTGATAGTCATACCCTCCCGGATTGAAGTACCTACACCTTCGATAACGATGCGATCACCCGGTTTTAAACCGTCGGTAACGACATATTGTTTTCCGTCGTCAAGAGAAAGAATTTTTATCTCTTGCATTTTAACGGTAGAGCTGTCGGTTACTATGAATGCATATTTCTTATCTTGTATCTCGGAAGTCGCTTTTTGAGGAATTACGACAGCTGCACTGTCTTGTTCCGGAAGGAGTACAACGCCCGATCCTCCGCTGCGTAATATTCTGTTGGGGTTTTTAAATGTTGCACGTACGGTAGCGGCTCCTGTTGTCGGGTCGATGACACCGCTGATAGTTTCTATTTTCCCTTTTTCAGCATAAATGCTTCCGTCGGGAAGTTTTAACTGTACGGCAGGGAAAGATGATAATACCTCTTTTGTACTGCCTTCACGCGTCATATTCAATATATCTTTTTCGTTCATCGAGAAATAGACATACATTTCTGAAATATCGGATACGACTGTCAGCGGAGTAGTCGAGGTAGGCCCTACCAAACTTCCTACACGGAAAGGAATCGTGCCTACTACACCGTTCGACGGGCTGATTACACGGGTATAAGAGAGGTTTTTCTCTGCGTTTACCAGATTGGCCTGTGCCTGTGCTAAAGCGGCTTCTTGCGAAGCTAAAGTATTTTCAGCCATCTCCAAGTCGTATTGGCTGATGATGTTTTTCTTTTCCAGTTCCCGTTTGTTTTCAGCGGTCAGCTTTGCCGTAGCGACATTGGATTTTGCTACTTCAACGGCAGCACGCGCTACATTTACCGCTTCTTCGTATTGTACAGGGTCGATAATAAATAATGTTTGTCCTTTCTGTACAACGGATCCTTCATCGACACATAATTCTGTAATAAATCCGCTTACATTCGGACGAATTTCTATATCCTGTCGTCCCCGGATAGTCGCAGGAAAAACCTTGTTCAGTTCTATCGATGTCGGCTCAATAGTAGTAACAGCATATTCCGGTATGCCGGTTTGGTAACCTTGTTGCTGCTGTCCGCAAGCCAAAAGAGTCATGCTCAACGCGATAAAAGAGAGACGTTGAGATTGGATAATCATAGATTTCTGAATTTTCATCTTTTTTATTTATTTTTATTTATTTTTATTTGATATATTTTAATGTACAACCTGCATGAATTTAGGCGATAAAGATAACTATAAAATTGTTTTCGATTAATAAAATTCAATATAATCGGCGCTTTTTTAAATGAATTGCCTTTATTTTTTCTCCAAATAAAAATTAAATATAAAAAATAACGATATGAAAATATTGTATTGAAGTTAAGCTGATTGTCAGTTAATATCATATATACTTTTCGTAAACGTTATTCCTGTTTTATTTATTGTTATGGCGGGTAGGATTGATAGAATCGTTTTACTGGAAATATTTTTACTGACGGAAGATGGTTTAAAACCGAATATCCCTATTTATAGTTATTTTTTCTGTTTGTTTTACTATAAAAAGGGGATTGTCTGCTGTCCGATAACCTTGTATCTTTGCATTATAATCGGAATCGAATTTCTGATTACGGGAATACAGACCATGATTATAAATTTATAAGGACAACCAAACGGATTTTCCGGAAAATTTATCAGTGATTTTCCGGAAAAATCTTTTTTGAAGAATTAGGTATTTAGTCTTATTTATCAGGTTTGAATCTTTAATGAAGAGGTTCAAAAGCAAAGGCTGCCGGAGGCAGCCTTTTTAATTATTGTTTGATGATGGAAAGTATCGCATTCGAAGCTTTTTCTATTGCAGCGCCCAATCCATCGGCGTTTTTTCCTCCGGCAGTAGCCAATGAAGGTTGCCCGCCACCGCCGCCATTGATCTCTTTCGCTGCTTCCCGGACAATATTGGAAGCGTTCGCTCCTTTGCTGACAATATTGTTTCCTAAACCGATAATCAAACCGGGTTTATCGCCTGCGACGGAACTTCCGATAAATACCAGGTCGTCCACTTCATTACGAAGTTCGGAAACAATTTCTTTTACGACATCTATGGGGAAAATCATATGGTTTACATACCATAAAGCTCCGTTTTTCTCTTCCAGGTGTTTCTTGATATCCTCTTTAACGGATTGATTCCGGGCTTTTGAAAACTCATTGATTTGTTTTGTCAGTTCCGTATTTTCGTGAATCAATTTCTGTATGGAATTTACGACTTTAGGTGTGTTGAACATATGTTGTATCTCTTTTAAAGCCATTTCTATTTGTTGGATGAGTTCTATCGCTTTTTCTCCGGTAACGGCTTCGATACGGCGTACGCCTGCAGAGATAGCCCCTTCGTTGCGTATTTTGAAAAAACCTATTTGTCCAGTCGCTTTAACATGAGTTCCCCCGCAAAGTTCGATGGATTCCCCGTATTTGACTACGCGTACATGGTCTCCGTATTTTTCTCCGAACAACATCATTGCCCCCATCTCTTTCGCTTTTTCGATAGGACAGGAACGATTTTCTTCCAAAGGATAATTTTGACGGATATCTTCATTGACCAGTCTTTCTACTTCCCGGAGTTCTTCATCGGTCATTTTCTGAAAATGAGAGAAGT
The DNA here is from genome assembly GCA_018710935.1 of Candidatus Avirikenella pullistercoris. GTDB lineage: Bacteria > Bacteroidota > Bacteroidia > Bacteroidales > Rikenellaceae > Avirikenella > Avirikenella pullistercoris. The sequence goes on from DVIX01000047.1 coordinate 8,238, forward strand.
CGAAACGGAGTCCGTCCGGGGTAACCAAAGACCCTTTTTGTTCTACATGAGTTCCGAGTACCCGGCGTAGTGCTTTTTGTAACAGGTGAGTTGCCGTATGGTTGTTAGCACAGGATATTCGAGCTTTTTTATCAACTACGGCTTTGAAGTCTGCCGTAACGTCTTTAGGCAGAGCGTTCGTAATATGTATAATCAGGTTATTCTCTTTCTGTGTATCTGTAATTTCAATTCGTTCCTTCTCGTTTTCGATATAGCCTTTATCTCCTACCTGTCCGCCTGAATTGCCATAGAATGGAGTTTCGTCGAATACTAATTGGTAAAAACTTTTCCCTTTGGTCGTTACTTTGCGGTAACGGGCGATATGGATATCTGTTTCTAAGAAATCGTATCCGATGAAATTGCTTTCGTTGATATGTTGTATTTCTACCCAGTCATCGGTTTCTATGGCCGCAGCGTTGCGGGAACGTTCCTTTTGCGCTTGAAGCTCTTTGTTGAAACCTTCTATATCTACATCGAAATCGTTTTCCCGGGCGATTAATTCTGTCAGGTCTATTGGGAATCCGTAAGTATCGTATAATACGAACGCATCTGTTCCGGAAATGGTATTTTTGCCTGTTTCGCGGGTTTTAGCTATGATGGAATCCAGTAAATTAATGCCGGTGGAAAGTGTATGCAGGAATGAGTTTTCTTCTTCTTCGATAACTTTTTCTATTAATTGCTGTTGTGCTTTCAGTTCCGGGAATTGTTCTCCCATTTGTTTTACCAAAGTAGGGACAAGCCTGCAGATAAAGGGTTCCCTGAAATTCAGGTAGGTGTATCCGTAACGTACGGCGCGGCGGAGTATTCGGCGGATTACATAACCGGCTTTTACGTTGGAAGGGATCTGTCCGTCGGCGATGGAAAATGCGATTGCGCGCAGATGGTCGGCTACGACGCGCATTGCTATATCGGTCATTTTGTCTTGTCCATAGGCCTTTCCGCATAATTCCGACAGCCGTTTTATAAGAATCTGGAAAATGTCGGTATCGTAATTGCTTTGTTTTCCTTGCAGTACCATGCAAAGACGTTCGAATCCCATTCCCGTATCCACATGTTTTTTTGGCAGGGGTTCCAGTGTTCCGTTCGCTTTACGGTTGAATTGCATGAATACTAAATTCCAGATTTCGATTACTTGAGGGTTATCTTTATTTACTAAAGAGGCTCCATCTGTTTTGCTTCTTTCCGCATCGTTGCGAAGATCGTAGTGAATCTCACTGCAAGGGCCGCAAGGGCCTGTTTCCCCCATTTCCCAGAAATTATCTTTTTTATTGCCTTTCAGGATATGGCTTTCGGGAAGAAATTGTCTCCAATAGTCGTATGCCTCTTTATCGAAAGGAACGCCGTCTTGTTCGCTTCCTTCGAATACAGTGGCATAAATACGGCTTTTATCCATTCCGAAAATATCTACTAACAGTTCCCATGCCCAACCGATAGCTTCTTTTTTGAAGTAGTCTCCGAAAGACCAGTTTCCTAACATTTCGAACATGGTGTGATGGTAAGTGTCATGCCCTACTTCGTCGAGGTCATTGTGTTTGCCCGATACACGCAGACATTTCTGTGTGTCGGCGACTCTCGGTACTTTTATCGGGGTATTCCCGAGGAATATATCTTTGAATTGATTCATTCCCGCATTGGTAAACATCAATGTCGGATCGTTTTTTATGACCATGGGGGCAGATGCAACGATTTCATGCCCTTTTGTGCGGAAAAAATCTAAAAATGTTTCTCTAATCTTACCACTGTCCATCTTTTTATACTTTATAAATTAGTATTCTGAGTGTTATCGCTCCTTTTTATGAATTTTTATTAAAAAATTTTCATATCCAATAAATAAGGAGATATTTCCGTTAATGTTTTGCTTAATCCCCTTAAAGTACGAAGCTTTATACAAAGGACTAAGAAATTGCAAAATTAATGAAAAAAATATAATTTTGTTATTTATAGCTTGTTTAATTTAAAGCTGGAATCCGTTGGTACAAAGAGGAGAGGAAGAAAAATAACCTTTAAATTCAATGATTTAGAAATCTGTTTGTTAGGATAAGGATTCTTGATGAGAAAAAGGAGGAAGGATATCGATATAGCAGAAGGAATACTCCCAAAAGTGAAAATTCCTTTTAAGATACGTGCGTATCGTCTGATTCGGAAGGTATTGATAGGTTTTATTTTGGCTTCGCTTGTCAACTTTGTGTTTTCATATTTTTTTCATACCCCGAAAGTTTATAGTCTGGGGAAGGAAAATTCCGAGTTATTGATTAAATACAGGGTGCTTCAGGAGAGGATAGATGCTTCTGTGGAGCAGTTAAAAGAGATAAAAAAGCGGGATAATGGTATTTACCGGTCTATTTTCGCGGTGGATACATTGGTTTACGATTTGTCGCCAGATGCGTATATTGCGGCTAATTCCAATATTTATAAAAGCAATCGGTATTATCCGGTAATGCAGCAGGCATGGCTCGATTTGGAAAATATGCAACGGCTTTTGTTTTATGAATCCGTATCGTTGGATACTTTACAGGTTTTGGCAAAGGATAAAGAAAAGATGGCGGAAGCTATTCCTGCTATCTGGCCGTTGGATAAAAATAAAGTTCGCGGTCATATCGGTTCTTACGGTTATCGAATACATCCGATACATCATACCCGGATGAAGCATGACGGAATGGACTTTGCTGCTCCTATCGGGACACCCGTATATACGACGGCGGAAGGAACGGTTACTCATAACGGGTACGACAGGGGGTACGGACGTTCGATTATCATAGACCACGGTTATGGTTATAAAACCCGTTATGCCCATCTGAATAAAGCGCTCGTAACTGTCGGGCAGAAGGTGAAACGGGGAGAACAGGTAGGCGAGGTGGGAAATACCGGGCAATCTACCGGGCCGCACCTACATTATGAAGTGATATACAGGGGAGCGACGGTCAATCCGATAAATTATTTCAGCAAAGATATGAGTGATGAGGATTTTCAACGGATTATCAAAGCAGCCCGTAACATTACATACGAAACAGAACAATAGTATTCCGTGTATTTAATATGAAAGACAGGCAGGGTAAAAAAAAGCATATCAGACGTAAATTGTTGCGCCTTATGGTGCATCTGTTTGTGTGGATCGGGGTTGCCGTACTCTATTATTTGGTATTTTCCCTTTTTTTCGATACCCCTATCGAATACGAGGTGAGAAAGACAAATAAGGAACTTTCCCGCCAGTATGAACTGTTGAGCAATAGGTTGGACTCTTTGAACCGGGTTATGGAAAACGTCGTGGAGCGTGATAAGAATGTTTACAGTATGTTGTTTGAAGCGGCTCCTTATTCTTCAACGGAAGAATTATCGGGAAACTGGGAATCTGCCGATAAATTATTGACGATGTCGAATAATGAATTGGCGTCTCTTTTTTTTGAAAAACTTTCTAAATTGAATGCGGATGTAACATCGCAGACAGGTCGGTTTGAAAATTTGCAATATAAAATGCAAGAGATAGGGGATGGATTGAATTATATTCCGGCGATTCAACCGGTTAATAATAATGAATTGACGAAATTAGCGGCATCTTACGGAATGCGTATTCATCCATTTTATAAATCTATGGCTTCTCATCAGGGAGTCGATTTCGCTGTCCCGGAGGAAACGCGGGTATTTGCCGTTGCCGATGGAGTAGTGGCGAATGTGGGGACTACCGAGCAGCAGGGGAAAGGGGTTAGTATCACTATCGATCATGGGAATGGATACCGTACGTTTTATGGACATCTCAATAAAGCGAATGTAAGGCGGGGACAACGTGTTCGCCGGGGTGACATTATTGCCCATAGCGGTAATACAGGCCTCTCTTTTATGCCGCATCTGCATTATGAGGTGATTTTTGAGGGGCGGAGAGTCGATCCGATAAACTATTTCTTTTACGAATTGGATCACCGTAACACGATACAGATGCAGAAAGTTGCCCAAATCGGCATGCAGTCTTTGGATTAGCCGGTTCAGATATTTTCGATGATTTTATTCAAGTAATTGTTTAGCGGATAAGTTATTTCAAAAAGGGCTGCGGCTCTTTTTTCAAAGTCTTTGTGTTGTAAAAATTCGTCTTTTACAGGTTTGGAAACGTAAAAATGTTTTAATTTCAGGTATTCCGCCGCAGGCGAATTTTTATCGAAGCCTAAAGGAACCCGTTTGAGCGGAGCATCTTCGAACGAAAGGTCTCCGAATTCTTTTTTGAATAAAGGGTTTTCAAGAATGGAAATAAGTTCTTCGGGGGCATAGTCGATAGCTTCCCGAATATTTTTTAAAGCTTCCGGTTGAGGCATATAGATACCGCAGGAGAGTAAACATTTTCCCGGTTCGATATGCACATAATAACAGGAATAACGGGACATCGTTTTCCCGCCTTTATTCAATGCAATTCCGAAATTTATTTTGTAAGGTTCTTTGTTCAATGAAAAACGGGTGTCGCGTGCGATTCGGAAAATACACCGTTTGGGGTCGGGAAAACCTAAAGAGTTGTCGAATTTATTTATTTCCGTAAGAAGTTTACCGGCGCTTTCCACAACATTTTCCCGGGCTTTTTCATATTCCGGGCGATGCTCGTGGAACCACTCCCTATAATTATTTTCTTTCAGGTCGTGAAGGAATGTAAAAGTTGAAATGTCTATCATAACCCTATTTTTTCTTCCATGATATTTTTGCGTTGCAGACCATCTCTCCGCTTTCCCTTTTTAATGTGAAAACGGTGTTGGTTTCATCCAAGGAACGATATATATGAATATTATTTCCGTAAACCGATTCATGTAGAAAATTAATGTCCAGGCGTTGAATATCGTTTTCCAGAAAATGCCCGATAGGCAAAGAATCTAACATCCATCCGATATATTTGGTACTGTTGCTGTGTTGGTTGAAGTCTATATCCGTATATCGTACCGTATGGGAATCTACCGGATGTTCGCTTTTTACCGGAAGTATTTTGCCCGGTTTGGCGATAGGGCAGGCTGTCGGTTCGATACATTTCGTGTAAGTCGGATATTGCAGAATGTCCTGTACGGAACGGGTCGATATATTGATAATAGCCCAGTAGGTGCAGGCGTGCCCGATAAGTCTTTGTCGGGCGTCGTATATGTTGAAATTACGGGTAGTGTATATTTTTCCGATATCTTCTACCCATGTCTCTATGATAATTTCTTCGTATTGGTTCGGGAAACGGATTATTTCCACAGCCATACGGGAAAGTACCCATGTCAGGTTGTCGGTACGCAGATTGCGTGTCCCGAATCCGTTTTTATCCGCATCTTCTCCGGCTGTTTGCAGAATATAGTCGCATAATGATATAATAGTTGCACGAAGGGAAAAATCCACTTCTTTCGGGTTGATTCTGTAGATGTATCGATTGGCCATATATTTATGTTTTTTACGAACATAAATATATAAAAAGATTACGAGTGGGGAAAATTTATTCTTTTTTTTCTTTAGGAGTTATTCCTATAAATAGTGGTTCCGAGTGTTTGATACTGCGGTCGAATCCGAAGAAATAGTTGTGGAAATTGTCCGACAGGAAATAGAATCGCATGGAATCGGTAGCCAAACCTTTGATGGCGGTGATATTTTCAGGCAACGGTTTGGTGTAAGGCTTTAAGTTGAGAGCAGGCGCTTTTTTATGGGATAGCCCTGCGTTGAGCCACGCTATGGATATTTCCGTAATAAATTGCGGATAATCGGTTGCACAGAATTCATACAGAAGCATGCCCCGTTTTTCCTGGCTTAAGGGTTGGTATAAAATATCGAGAGGCGTTAAAAAGTCGAGGAATCGTTTGAGAAAACGGTTATCGGAACCGATTAATTTCCGAATGACCGGCTGCCATGTTTTATTATTGTAAAAATGATCTAATAACCGGGAAAGCATTTCCGATTCTTTCAGTGCTGTTACGCTCATCCATTTGGTTTGTAATACTTCATAAGGGGGCAGGGGAGAGAAAATGATTCCCTGTTCGGAGGCTTTTTTTCTCATCTCTGTTCCTGGCAGTAGTTTTAAAGATTCCAATTGTATCTCTCCTGCCCCGAATGAGGAGAGTACGGTAATATCCTCGTATATTTGCGGAAGGGAGTATAGGGGAAGCCCCGCGATAAGGTCGGCGTGGGTTTCCATATTGGAAAGGGAACACAAGAATTTCAGTCCTTCCAAGGCTTTTTTTAAATCTCCTTTCCTCTGGCAGACATTAAGTACTTCTTCGCGGAGACTTTGGATACCGGCTTCGAGATGCAGTGTTCCCGGAGATATTTGTTTCAGCAGATTTTTTATTTTATCTGTTAAAAGTGCGGGATGTATTTCCAAATGGAAACAGATTTTTCCGGCATACTTTTCGAATAATTGCAGCAGTTGCAAGGCTCTTGCCTCATTGCCGTTGAATGTACGATCTAATAACCGTACATTACGAATGCCTTTTTCGCATGCTTTATCGAGCCTTTTGCGTATCGTTTCGATGGGTAGCGAACGGAGCGGTTTATCGTTTCCGCTGACACAGAAGGCACATGTATTGAAACATCCGCGTGTCGTTTCCAATTGAATAAATGGTTTGTCCCAGTGGAAAAAAGAGCTGTTTTCAGGTGGGGTCAGTGCAGTAAAGTTTTCGATTTTACAAATTCCGTTGTCGTGATATACTCCCTCCGAAGTCAGATAACATAATCCTTTTATCTGTTTCCATTCGTTCGGAGAGTGAACGATTTTCAACCATCGGTGAAATTCGAGTTCTCCTTCACCTCTGAAAACGGCATCGATATACGAATGGTGGATCAGATAATCCCGGTTATCTCCTAAAAATTCGGGACCTCCCAAAAGAACGATAGCTTTCGGAAAAAGGGATTTCAATCGGGAGATTACTTCTAACAGGTGGTTATGGTTAAAAAGCCATGCCGTTGCGGTAATGATATCCGGACAATAACGGGTAGCTTCTTCTACTATTGTGGCAATGTCGGTATGCAGGGTGGCAGATACTGTATTCCATACAACTCCGTCGTTGTCTTCTTTTTGTGCTTCTATGGCAGGTAGTGCGAAAGAAGAGTGGGAGTAAGACGAGTTGATATCTATCCAAAGTAACTGCATGCGGGGTTATTGCCTTTTTGGTTTCAATGGATAAAGGTATTTATTTTTTTATAAAATATTTGGCATTATTCGGAAGTTTCCTATTTCAGACTTGTCAATACGGGATTTTGGATATAGTTGTATAGACGGTGTACTTCACTTGGTACACGTGGATCGAGCATTTGCGGACGTCCTAAGTCGAGTGCGGCGATTTCGGCCATATCTTCTGTTGTCAATTCAAAATTCCAGACGTCGATATTTTCATTTATACGGTTGCGGTGAACGGATTTAGGAATAACGCTTACCCCGCGTTGGATATTCCAGCGTAAAATAACTTGTGCTGTTGTTTTTCCGTGTTTTTGGGCAATACTGTTGAGTGTGGGATTTGTAAACATGCCGTTCATTCCTTCTGCAAAAGGAGCCCATGCTTGCGGGACGATGTCGTATTCTCTCAAAATCGTTAATTCTTCTTCCCTCTGATAAAAGGGGTGAATTTCGATTTGATTGACAGCCGGTAATATTTCTGCGCAGTAGCAGAGGTCGATAAGACGGTCGCTCAGAAAATTACTGATGCCTATGGCACGGATTTTTCCTTCCTTATACAATTCTTCCATTGCCCGCCAAGAGCCGAAATAATCACCGAAAGGTTGGTGAACGAGATAGAGGTCGAGATAGTCGAATCCGAGGTTGTCTAGAGTGCGGGCAAAAGCTTCTTTCGTCTTTTCATACCCCATTTCATTGATAAAGGCTTTCGAGGTTACGAAAAAATTTTCCCGTTTTAGCCCGGATTTACGGATAGCTGTGCCGACAGCTTTTTCATTTTTATAAGCGGATGCTGTATCTATGAGCCGGTAACCTGCTTCAATCGCTTCGCTTACTGCTTTTTCGCATACGGTAAAGTCGGAAACCTGAAATACGCCGAAACCTTCTTGAGGCATCTCGATACCGTTATTTAATTTGATGATTTTCATAATAGCCGATTTTACTCCTTTCAATGACCGGAAAAACCGTAGCGGTCGTATTTCGGTTTCTCCGGTCGGGTGTGATTTGTGATGGATTAATGTATTATTTCAGATATTTGTGATAGAACGCTTCGATTTTGTCGAATGGAATTACTTTCAGATTATCATAAAGGTCTGTATGGTTAGCACCTGGAATAATGAGAAGTTCTTTGTTATCCCCTTTTAATTTTTTGAATGCGTCTTCGCTGAAATAACGAGAATGTGCTTTTTCCCCGTGAATAATCAATACTGCGTTGCGGATTTCATCACTGTAAGAAAGAATAGGCATGTTGATAAACGACAGTGCGGAAGTTTTATTCCATCCGTTGTTCGAGTTGAGAGAACGGGGATGGTAACCGCGTTCAGTTTTGTAGTAAGCGTGGTAATCTTTCAGAAATTGCGGAGCATCGGCGGGTAAAGTATCGGCAACACCTCCGGCGAGCGCATACGAATTGTTTTTATAATCTTCCGTACGTTGGGTATTGAGTTGTTTGCGCAGTTCATAACGGGCATCGGTATCCATGGCATCGAAATAACCGTTGGCATTAACACGACTCATGTCGTACATCGTCAGAGCCGCCGTTGCTTTGATGCGGGTGTCGATGGCCGCTGCATTGATAGCCATGCCGCCCCAGCCGCAAATGCCGAGAATGCCGATTTGTTCGGGGTTTACATCGTTGCGTGAAGAGAGGTAATCTACTGCTGCGCAAAAATCTTCCGTATTGATGTCGGGCGATGCTACATAACGAGGCTCCCCGCCGCTCTCTCCGGTGAAAGAGGGATCGAAAGCAATGGTCAGGAAACCGTCTTCAGCCAGCTTTTGGGCATACAAACCCGATGCCTGTTCTTTTACGGCACCGAACGGTCCGCTTACGGCAATCGCCGGTAGTTTGCCTCCTGCGTGTTTCGGAATGTATAAATCGGCTGCCAACGTGATGCCGTACCGGTTGTGAAAAGTTATTTTGCTATGGTTCACTTTTTCGCTTTGCGGAAATACTTTATCCCATTCTTGCGTCATTGTAAGAGTTTTCATTTCCATATCTTCATTTGTTTTTTGATTTGTTTTTTCGTTCGTACAATTTGAGAGAAGCATGATTCCTGTAAGGGTTACTACTGCCGATAATAAAATCTGTTTCATATTGTTATCCATAATTGATTTATATGCACAAAATTATGGAATGGAGAAACGAAGCTTTATACCAAAATTAAGGATAAATTTACCTTGATTACCGATTTCGAAGAGTGGTTAAAGCAAATTTTAAAAGGGGTGTTTTGTTTTAGTTCGTTTATTTTTAATCTTATTATTTTTCGGCTCTCTTTCTCATTTTTATTTCATATATTTGCCTTGAATTATGCAAATAGAGCGGTTATGATGACTGAAGAGCAGTTGATGCAATATGATAAGGAACATTTATGGCATCCTTATACTTCGATGATTGAGCCTCTTCCTGTTTATCGGGTGGAACGGGCGGAAAGAATATATATAGAACTTTCTGACGGGCGCCGTTTAATAGACGGAATGTCTTCCTGGTGGAGCGTCGTACACGGATATAACAATCCGCGGTTGAATAAGGCAATGGAAACACAGTTGCATAAAATGGCGCATGTAATGTTCGGAGGCCTGACGCATGTTCCTGCAATAGAGTTGGCTAAGTTATTGGTAGATATTACCCCGAAAGGTTTAGAGCGTATTTTTTATAGCGATAGCGGCTCCGTGGCTGTCGAGGTAGCTGTGAAAATGGCATTACAGTATCAGTATGCGGCAGGGCATCCGTCCCGTAATAAACTGGCTACTATTCGGAGCGGTTATCACGGCGATACGTGGCATGCCATGTCGGTATGCGATCCGGTTACGGGAATGCATTCTTTATATAGCGGGCGTCTGCCGGTGCAATTTTTTGCTCCTTCTCCGTGTGTTCCGTTCGACGGTCCGTGGGATAGTAAGTGCTTGGAACCGATGGAGCAGCTACTAGAAGAAAATAACAGCCAAATTGCAGCGGTTATTTTGGAGCCGATAGTTCAGGGAGCAGGAGGAATGCGTTTTTATCATCCGCTTTATCTGAGAGGAGTAAAAAGGTTATGCGAAAAATATGGAATATTGCTGATTGCTGACGAAATCGCTACGGGATTCGGGCGTACAGGGAAAATGTTCGCTTGCGAATGGGCGGATATAACACCTGATATTATGTGTTTGGGGAAGGCGATTACGGGCGGTTACATGAGTTTTGCCGTTACGATGGCGACAGCTCATGTAGCGGATACGATTTCGGCGGTAGCGCCGCATGCTTTTATGCATGGGCCGACTTTTATGGGAAACGCCATGGCTTGTGCCCTTGCCCGGGAAAGCGTTTCGATGATGATTGAAAATTCGCCGATTCCGAGAATCAAAGAGATAGAACATGTTTTGAAAAAGGAGTTGGAGATAGCGAAAAATTTTGATAATGTAGCAGATGTAAGGGTGTTGGGGGCGATTGGCGTGATAGAAATGAAAAAAGAGGTGAATATGGCTCTTGTTCAACGTCGTTTTGTGGAAGAGGGGGTTTGGATACGGCCATTCGGAAAATTGGTTTATATTATGCCGCCTTATGTGATTACCGACCGACAGTTGAAAGTGCTTGCTCAGGCAATGGTGCGTGTTGTAAAGGAGTTATGATTCGCCAAAAGTGGGAAATTCCGAAAAGTTTATGAAATTAAGAACCTTCCTAAGACTTATTATATAGGTTGAACGTTAAATTGTATTTGTTATGAAAAAGATTATTTTGTCGTTTTTTGTCGCGGCTCTTTTGTTTTCTTGCGGAGGAAAGAAGAAGGCGATTAACGATTTGACATTGCGGACGGATTCTCTTCAGTATGTCATAAACAATCGCGATTCGATCATTAATGATGCGCTTGTATCATTGAGTGACATTTCTGCAACTTTGAATGATATTAAACGCCAGGAAGGGATTGTTGTAAATAATGCTGAATTGAGAAAAGCCGATAAGGAGCAGATCCGGGAAGATTTGGAAGCGATAGCTGCCTTGTTGAAAGAGAAGAGGCAGGCTTTGGCTAGGTTGGAAAAATCTTTGGCATTGCTTAAGGAGGCCAATGTCAATATAGAAGGATTGCAAAAATTGGTGGAAGAGTTGACAAAACAGGTGGAAGAGAGAGATCAGACGATTGCAGTTATGTTAGGTAATATCGACGATTTGAAAGCTGAAGTGGAAAAATTGAATCTGGATATCGAAGCGGCTAATGAAGTCAATGCAAAAATAAGTTCCGATTTAGAGCAGACGACCAATGATCTCAATACGGCTTATTATATAGTAGGAACGGAAAAATCTTTGATACAAGAGGGAATTCTTGTAAAACGAGGGACTGTAAATCGTACTCTGGTATTGAATCCTGAAATGGATTTATCGAAATTGACTAAAATTGATATCCGCAGTGTAGATCGGATTGAAGTAAAAGGGAAAAGGGCGGAAGTGATAGGCGGATTTCCGGTTAGTTCCTATACGTTGGAAGAAGGGGAGAATGATCGTAAATTCGTGGATGCATTGCTAATTAACGATAAAGATGCTTTTTGGAGAAACGGGAAAGTATTGGTTATCGCATACAGATAGTTTTGCCCGGAAAGAATAAAAAGAGCGGTAAAAAAACCGCTCTTTTTATATCGTTTTATTTATCATTTCAAACAGTTTGTCTTTCAGTTGCGGAATATTGTAACCGCTGACTGACGATATGAATATATAGGGAATATCGATTCCTTTTTTCTCCGTAATTTCTTCGGAAAGGTGTTTCATTAATTCATCGTCCAACATATCGCTTTTAGTGATCGCGAGCATACGATCTTTATCCAGCAGTTCGGGATTATACATTTTGAGTTCGTTCAGCAATATTTTGTATTCCGATGTAATATCGTCGGCATCGGCAGCAATCATAAAAAGCAATACGGAATTGCGTTCTATATGTCTGAGGAAACGCATACCCAACCCTCGTCCTTCATGGGCTCCTTCGATGATTCCCGGAATATCGGCCATTACGAATGATTTTCCGTCCCGGTATTCGACGATACCGAGATTGGGTTCCAATGTGGTGAATGCGTAGTTGGCTATTTTCGGTTTAGCTGCTGAAACTGCAGCTAATAACGTGGATTTTCCTGCATTGGGGAAACCGACCAGTCCTACATCGGCTAATATTTTTAATTCCAGAATATACCAGCCTTCCATTCCCGGTTCTCCCGGTTGTGCATACCGGGGAGCTTGGTTTGTTGCGGTACGGAAATTCCAGTTGCCCAATCCGCCTCGTCCGCCTTTGACTAATATTTGTTCTTCTTTGTCTTCTGTTACTTCACAAATAATTTCGCCGGTTTCGGCATTTTTAGCGATAGTTCCCAAAGGGACATCCAAAATGATATCGGCTCCGTTTTTTCCGGTACAACGGGCTCCTCCTCCATTTTCTCCGTTGTCGGCGTGGATGTGTTTTCGGTATTTCAGGTGAATAAGGGTCCAATATTGCTTGTTGCCCCGCAAAATGATGCTTCCGCCTTTTCCTCCATCCCCTCCGTCCGGCCCGCCGAATTCAACGAATTTTTCATGGCGGAAATGGGAGGCTCCGCTTCCTCCGTTTCCGGAACGGCAAAATATTTTTACGTAATCGACAAAATTCGACGATGCCATATTATTATTGTTTTTAACGTGTGTGCAAAGATACTTAATTAATCATCTTTTCCAATATTAAGGCTGTACGGTTGGTGTTGTAGATACGGATATAATCTCTGCCGTCCGGTTCGCGGAATGAGAAATAGATATTGGTATCGTCTGTACGGCCGAACCCTCCGAATTTTTTGTCATCGCTGTTCAACACGATATGGTATCGTCCCGGTTCCGGTACGGGGAGTTTGTAATCGGGAATACTTTTTTCCATATCCCAGTTCAGGATGAACAGCAATCCTCCGTGAGTATAAACCATAGTTTTGTTTACAGTGTCCATTTGGAGGTTATAAGCATAATCGTTCGTCAACAGGCGATATTTTTTGGTGAGGGAAATCATTGCCTTGTCGAATTTTTGTAAAAAATTGTACCGTAATAGTGTATTATCGGCTAATGACCACATTCTGCGTGCTTTGGCGTAACTCCATCCGTTCCCTTCGCGAGGAAAATCGATCCATTCGGGATGTCCGAATTCATTTCCCATAAAATTAAGGTATCCCTGTCCGCCTGTCGAAATGGTAAAAAGACGTATCATTTTATGTAGTGCTATGCCCCGGTCGATAACGATACTTTGCGATTGTCTGTCCATTTTATCATACATTTCTTTATCCATCAGGCGAAATGCGATGGTTTTATCTCCTACCATGGCCTGATCGTGCGATTCGGCGTAGGCAATGGTTTTGACATCGGGCAACCGGTTTAGCGATTGGTTCCAAATATCCCAGATATTCCATTCTTCGTCGGGAATATCTTCTAACATTTTTATCCAGAAATCGGGAACGGCCATTCCTAACCGGTAATCGAAACCGATACCTCCGTCTTTTGGAGGGATGCACATGCCCGGCATTCCGCTCACATCTTCGGCAATGGTGATCGCCGAAGGGTTGAGGCTATGTATAAGTGTATTTGCCAGTGTCAGGTATTTTAAGGCATCTTCGTTTACACCCTTATCGAAAAATTTATCCCGGTTATCGAAATCGATATAGCCGTGGTGGTAATAAATCATAGAAGTGACTCCGTCAAAACGAAATCCGTCGAAATGGAACTCTTCGAGCCAATATTTTAAATTGGATAATAAAAAATGTTCTACCTCCGGTTTGCCGTAATCGAAAGTTTTGGAATCCCAATACGGTTGATTGCCTTGTTCTCCGGGAAGGCTGTAAAGATGGTCTGTACCGTCCAATTCGTTTATCCCTTCATTGAAATTTTTGATATAATGGGAATGTACTAAATCCATGATTACGGCAATTCCCATTTCGTGGGCGGTACGAATCAGCTCTTTGAGCTCTTCCGGTGTCCCGAAACGGGAAGAAGGAGCGTAGAAATTGGATACATGATATCCGAAACTCCCGTAATAGGGATGTTCGGCAATGGCCATTAATTGAATGGTGTTATAACCGAGTTTTTTTATTCTCGGGAGGATGTTTTGGGTAAATTCTGTATAACTGCCTATTCCTTCTTTTTCCTGGGCCATTCCGATATGTGCTTCGTATATGATGGGAGCTTTTGCCGCTTTTCTCCTGAAATGATCGTTTTTCCAATCGAAAGGTTTTTTGGGTTGCCATATTTGAGCGGAAAAGTTATGAGTGCAGGTATCTTCATATACCCGGGTAACATAGGCAGGGATACGCTCCAGTAAGCCGTTGTTTCCGAAAACCAATATTTTGTAAAGCCCTTTGTGCTGAATGCGGTTTTTATATTTTTCATCGGGCAGGAATATATGCCACTCTCCGTTTTCTCCTTTTTGTAAGGGTAGTTCCGTGCGTTGCCAGTTATTGAAATCTCCGAAAATATATACGTTATGTGCGCCGGGCAACCATTCGCGGAACCACCATCCTTTCGCTTTATCATCGCGGTGAAGACCGAAATAAAGGTAAGCGTTGGCATAGTCGCGGAGGGAACCAGAACTTTTTTTTATTTCAGCCAATCTTTTCAGGTAGTTGTTATGGCGCAAAGCGATTTTATCGGCAACGGGTTGCAGCCATTTATCTTTTTGTATGATAGGTAGTACCGGTAATTCCATGATTTTATATTATTTTTTTAAATATAATAATAATTGGGAAATTATTGATAAATAATGTTTAATGCTGTCACAAATAGCAAGATATATGCCTGAAAATAGGGAATTAGCGTTTTAATTTTTGTAATTGTTTTGATTCTTTTGCTTATAAAAAGTTCGGTTTTTATTTCATTATCTTCTTTTTTTATATATTTGCAAATGTATAAAATGACAATCTTGAACTTTTATTTAAGAAGGAAGAGTCGCTTTTTGATTTTAGATTGCTAACAAACTTAAATTAATCGAGAATAAAAAAATTTTATTATGTTTGAAGGACAACCTAAAGGTTTGTATGCTTTGGCGCTTGCCAATACAGGTGAGCGTTTCGGGTATTACACCATGCTTGCTATCTTTACGCTATTCTTGCAAGCTAAATTCGGTTTTACAGCCGGTGAGGCTTCCAATATTTATGGGGGATTCTTAGCGGCCGTTTATTTTATTCCGTTGCTTGGCGGTATTTTGGCAGACCGTTTCGGTTATGGAAAAATGGTAACGATGGGTATTGTCGTTATGTTTTTCGGGTATTTGTTGCTGGCCGTTCCGATGGAGAACGATGTTGCGAAAATAGCCATGTTTACTGCACTCGGATTGATTTCGTTCGGTACGGGTTTATTTAAAGGCAATTTGCAGGTGATGGTCGGTAACTTGTACGACGCACCTCAATACAAAGCAAAACGGGATACGGCATTCAGTATTTTCTACATGGCTATCAATATCGGTGCATTGTTCGCTCCGACTGCTGCTACCGAAGTAACGAACTGGGTGCTTGGCAAGGCTAACTTTACATACAATCCGCAGATTCCTTCATTAGCTCACCAATATTTGGACAAAGCGATTACACCGGAAGGAGAAGCTACTTTGAATTCTTTGATGCAGGCACAGAATTATAGCGGTGATTTGGCATCTTTCTCTACTGCTTATATCGATAAACTTTCCGAAGCTTATAATTACGGTTTCGGCGTGGCATGTATTTCTTTGATTGTTTCTATGTTGATTTACGTATGTTTCCGCAAAACTTTCAAACATGCCGATTATAACTCTAAACAAGCGGCTGCGGCTAATGTTCATGAAGAGGAACTGACTCCGAAACAGACGAAAGACCGTGTAGTTGCGTTAATGTTGGTATTTGCCGTAGTAATTTTCTTCTGGATGTCATTCCACCAGAATGGTCTGACGATGACTTTCTTTGCCCGCGACTATACTGTAACGGAAGTATCGGGTATCGATCGTCTTGGATTTAATGTCTGGAATTTGGCATTGCTTATCGTAGGTGTATATGCTGGATTCTCTTTATTCCAATCGAAAACAGGACGGGGAAAAACCATTTCCGGTATCGTTTTGCTGGCTGCATTGGTTGTGTTAGGAATCAGTTATAGTACGATGGATCCGACATTACCTATCTTGCCGCAGATTTTCCAACAGTTCAATCCGTTCTTTGTGGTTGCATTGACTCCTGTTTCGTTGGCAGTTTTCGGGTCATTGGCGAAAAAAGGCAAAGAACCTTCTGCTCCCCGTAAGATTGGTATCGGTATGTTGATTGCTGCTGTCGGTTTCGTCATTCTTGCATTGGGTTCGTTCGGTTTGCCTACTCCGGCAGCAGTGGAATCCGGTGCAGCAGGAGCTACCGATTATCTTGTATCGCCGGATTGGTTGATTTCTACTTATCTCGTTTTAACTTTTGCCGAGTTGTGCCTTTCTCCGATGGGTATCTCTTTCGTTTCCAAGGTTGCTCCTCCGAAATATAAAGGAGCTATGATGGGGATGTGGTTCGTGGCAACAGCTATTGGTAACTACCTGACATCCGTTATCGGCCATCTTTGGGGCAATATGGAATTATGGATGGTATGGGGTGTACTTATCGTTTGTTGTTTGTTGTCGGCATTGTTCATTTTCTCCATTATGAAGAGATTGGAAAAAGTTACTAATGAAGCGTAATGAGTTTTCCCATAATAAAATTAAAGGGTATCTAACGATACCCTTTAATTTTATTATTTTACAAAATTTAAAATAATTTGATATGAAAAAAATTTTAGCGATAAGTTTGTTTTGTTTCGCCTCAGTTGTCCTTAATGCCCAGACTGCGGAAAATAGCCCTTATAAAAGGCATATAGATAAACTTGCTTCAGAGGAGTTTGCCGGGCGGAAAGCAGCTACGAAGGGTGATACGCTTGCTGTAAATTATATCGTTTCGGAGCTGCAACGTATTCAGGGAGTGGAATTATTGGGAGATAATGGATTACAGGTTGTCCCTTTTGAAGAAAAGGTGAGGGGGAATGCGGATGGATTGAAAATTCCGAAAACAACCTTTAATGTAGCGGCTATGGTGGAGGCGACAGAAACAAATAATCCGTCTGGAGAAATAGTTGTTATCGGAGCTCATTATGACCATGTGGGAATAAAAACGGTAGATGGAGAAGGTAAAGTTTGTTACGGAGCGGACGATAACGCGTCGGGCGTAGCTTATTTAATTGAATTGGCACGAAAAATTGCCGAAGAACGGGAAAATCTGAAAAGGGATGTTGTATTTGTCTTTTTTGGAGCGGAAGAGTTAGGATTGATCGGTTCCGGTTATTTTGCGAATAATCCGCTTGTACCGGCAGAAAAGATAAAAGTGATGGTTAATTTTGATATGTTGGGTCGAATGAATGCGAAAGGGTTAACAGTTAGAGGGGTAGGAACGGCAAAAGAGGCTGTTTATATGTTTGCAGCATTGCCCAATCCGGATAAACTGGAGTTGATATGGGAAATGAGGGGTAAAGGGCCTACCGATTATGCTTCATTTTATAGAAAGGGAATTCCTGCGTTTTCTTTCTCTACACGAACACATAAAGATTATCATACTCCTGCCGATACTCCGGATAAAATTAATTACGAGGGAATGGATATGGCAGATGCTTATATCATGTCTTTTGTGAAACAACTTATATTCGGAGCCCCGGTATTGACGTATCAGGAACAGTAACCGGATAAAAAAGCGGCTTTAAGCCGCTTTTTTTATGATTATAATGCTTTATTCAGGATATCCCTTACTTTTTCAGGAGAAACGGATTGCCTTTCTCCCAATCTCCAACAGCGTTTGGTAAAACGTTCCACGATAGTGTTTATCGTTTCTTGTCCGATATTGTAATCCCTCAAATGAGTTTTTATACCCAAAGATTCGAAAAAAGAGCGGGTGTGTTCGATAGCCTTATCGATTCGTAATTCCGGATTGCCGGAATTGATACCCCATACCCGTTCTCCGTATTGAAGCAGTTTCTCGTGTTTTTCGTCCCGCATAACTTCCATCAAAGCAGGGAATACGATAGCTAGAGTAACTCCATGGTCTAAACCGTGCATGGCGGTTAATTCATGGCCTATCATGTGGGTTGCCCAATCTTGGGGAACTCCCATAGCGATAATTCCGTTAAGCCCCATTGTAGCGGCAAACATGAAATTAGACATTAAATCGTAATTTTCATGATGATTCAGCAAGGGAACGCCTATTTCGGTTAAAGTCAGAAGAATCCCTTCACTGAAGCGGTCTTGTACAAGGGCATTTACCGGATAAGTCAGGTATTGTTCCAAAACATGGGCAAAAGTATCGGCAATTCCGTTAGCTATTTGTCTTTGGGGTAAAGAGTAGCATACTTCCGGATCGAGAATTGAAAACTGGGGAAAAATAAGCGGGTGATGAAAAGCTAGTTTCTCATTGGTCGCAGCACGGGTTATAACAGCTCCGTTATTCATTTCTGAACCGGTTGCCGGTAAAGTGAGTACGGTTGCAAGTTTAACCGGCGTTATTTTTTTGCTGACAGCCGGATCGGTTAGTATTTCCCATGCGTTTTTTCCGTTATAATGTACGGCACAAGAAATGAATTTTGTTCCGTCGATTACCGAACCTCCGCCGACAGCCAAAAGATAGGTGACTCCGGCCTTTTGGGCTGTAGTTACGGCTTGCATCAGGGTTTCGTAATGGGGATTGGCTTCTATCCCTCCGAATTCGATGAGCGAACGATTTTTCAATGCCTCTTTTACTTGTTGATATACGCCGTTTTTTTTAATGCTGCCTCCTCCGTAAGTCATCATAATAACGGCATTTTCAGGAATCTCAGCATTTAATTTGGCTATTGAGCCTTTTCCGAAAATTAGTTTGGTCGGATTTTGAAATATAAAATTTTCCATAATGTTATAAGATTTGATTATATGTTATATATCGGAGTTAGATATGTTCTTCTGCTTCGGGGCGCTTCGGAACGTAATGGGTTCCGTCGCTGTCCCGGTAGTATTTGATATTTCCGTCGTATACGTCTGTTATTATGACCTTTTCTTTGGGATATCCCAATGCGAGTACGAATACCGGTTCAAGCGATTCTGGCAATGAAAGCAGTTGTGAAATGGCTGCTTTTTTAATGCTGGCGATAATACAGCCTCCTAATCCTTTGTCTGTTGCTCCGAGCATAATGGTTTGTGCAGCAATACCTTGGTCCCACGTACTTTGGGGAGATATATTCCTGTCATTGCAGATTACGATATAGGCAGACGGGCGTTCTCCTTTTTTCGGAGCTCCGTCTGTCAGATAGCCTGCCCATGCAAGGGTTTTGAATACCTCATCGCAAAGGGCAGGTTCGTAAACTGCTTTGTATTTGAGAGGTTGCAAATTTCTTGCCGACGGGATATAGCGGGCTAAACCGATAAGATAATCCAGCGTAGATTTGTCGATGTTTTTTTCCTGATAAAAACGCCGGTAACTCCGGTTCTTTTTTACTAACTCTATGAAATCCATAATTGATATTTTTATAATTTTTTCAAAGTTAGTATAATATTTTTATTTGAAAACGGAGCTTTTTATCGATTAGATTAATATCCCGTCAATGGTTATTTTCTGGGGTTTTCCTTCTTTCCATACGGTTGCGATTCCGTTTATGAACGGTTCTGCTTTGTCGTAAATGGCAGGAATTATTTCTTTCCCTGTATTGTCGATAAATCCTGCTTTCCGGCTGTCGGAGGTAATCACGATAGCACGTTCGAACGAGAAACTGCCGATATAAGCGTATTGACGGGAATATTCCTGCCGGTTGCGTGATACCATTTGATAAATATCGTTTTTTATCAAAATGAAAGCGTTGGTACGGCATTCCCATTCGATATCGTCGTATTCGAAAGGGATGATTGTTTTACCTGCCCGGTCGATAACTCCGGCCTTTCCTTTCAGAAAAGCAATGGAGTAACCTTCTTCAAAATCTCTGGCACTATCGTATATACAATCTATTACAATATTTCCGTTATAATCTGAAAAACCGCTTAAAGAACTGTTTTTGTCAGTTATATAAATACGCTCTTCGCTCCGGGTATTAGCAACGATATAATCGGATGTTTCAAAACAATTTTCTTTTTTCGCAAAAGTGCGGGAATTTGTAGTTTCGTGCCGGATGGTTTGCAATTGGGTTTCTGTCAGCCGTTCGAATCTTTGAAATAATGTGTCGAATGTCTCAGGGGTCTGAGATGAAAGAATATTTGTTGTAAGAGGTAGGTATCCGATGATTGCTTCTTTTGAGGAAATAGGAATGCGATTGGCCGTTTCTTCCTGTAAAAGGTGTATCGTATGTCGGGGAGTATCTTGTGCCGGATTGTTTAACAAAGATAAGAGCGTTTCTGTCAGGGGTATCTTAAATAGGGTAAACCAGGTTGTTGCCAAGATACCGGCCAAATGATATAAAAAAGATGCTTTTTCGGTTTCTGTAACGTTGGTTTTTAACAGAATATCCCGATTTATATCTATTAGAACTTCACCTTCCGGTGTGATTATCAGTTTGTCTAATGAAAAGGAAACGGCGGTATATCCTGTTCGGAGCAACCATGCCAGAAGGCGGTTTAGTTTGATGCCTGTACGTAATAAAGAAGGAATATCCGAAGACGATATGCTTTTCTGGAGAAATTCTGTAAAACGGATTCCTGAGGTTAATTCGTACAGGGCAATATCGTGATAAACCGGAGAATTGTGAATGTCGAACGAGATGATTTCATCTTTTAAATACCATCCGCAGGTCAGATGTTTCCTTCTGTCTTGTTCTGCAATTTTTAAAGTTTGTATGGTTTCGGATACCTGTTTATCCGGGAGTGTGAATACTCTTAGGCGGTAAGGGGTTTCATCTCTGTTTATAAAAAAATTTATAGAACGGTTATCAGTAAAATAGCCGGATGTTTTGCCGGATTCGTAAATAATATTTTTTAATGTTCTGAAACATTTCGACGGATTTTGTACGATTTCCATAATGCTGGAAATGTCGGCGGTTTGTACCATTTTATTTGAGTTAGCTGTTTGGAAATTAACCTATTCGGGTAATGCTTACTGAGCCAATGTTGATCATTCGCATCAATTCGGTCATCGAGGAGTTGTATCCCATTGCTTTTGCCTGTTTGACGGCTGTCCGGGGAAGGCCTTTTATCATAGCGATTCCGTCAAAGAAAGTATCGGGTAGTTCGCTTGATAAATTGTATAGCAGGTTTGCATATCTGTCCTCTTTGTTCAATTCTTTTTCTGAAATGGGAAAAATGACAGGCTCTTTACCCGTATCATGAGAAAGATGTATGTTAAAAAGCAGGACATTTCCGTTTTCTGTATGCAATGATTTTATTTTATCGGCTGTTTCCTTTAATTCCATTTCGGTTGTATCGGTATATTCACCGTCGCTGATATTGATGATAACAGGAGGAAAGCAGTTCAGCCCTTTGTGGGCGGTTATCCAGTTTTTGGTTATCGTATATGCTTTTTTGAAAGCTTTTCCCATAGGAGTCGTTCCTGAGGATATCGGGTGGATAATATTCGGAATACGGGTAGAAGTAATGAAATATTTACCGTCGGGAAGTATTCTTTTGGTCTCGTATTCGATTTCTTCTACCTCGTTTTCTGTAAGCTCGGTAATACTGCAAAGATCTTTGCCCGGAGCCAGATAATCGAGCAGCATTTCAGTACGGTCGTCGAAATATCCCATAACGCCTAAATCGAAATAATTGCGGTATCCGTCTTCTCTTTTGCACCGGCTTGCTATTTCCTGCAGGGTCGTGTTGATGATCCGGGAAACAGCATTGGCTTTAGTCGTTTTGTTTCCTGCAAAAATCACCATGTCGGCCATAGATGAAGAACAATCAACAACGAATAGAAACATGGAAGGCGTTTTCCGGGTAATGGGAGCGTTGTATTGTTTGTTATTCATAGGGTATTGACCGTTCAATATTTGGTTTTATATTAAAAATCTGTTAAAGATAGTAAATAAATATTTTTTCGGATTACTCTTTTGAAAAAGGATTGGCGCGCGATTCATAAACCAGATCGATCCCGATATTGTCCTTGTCCCATTTGCGGGTATAACGCCTTACATCGATTAGCTTATTGTTCTTGAAAACATTGATTATCATGTTCAAAGGAGATAATGAATCGGTTTCGGGAGCGATTACGATGATTTTCAACCTGCAGTATTCTGTCGCTTCTTCGGTCTCGAATGTATGGACGGGAGATACCTCGTCGTTCTTGCATATAATTGCGACTTCTCCTGTTTCTACATCGGATTTATATAAAAAAGTATAATGCCTGATGTATTGATCCCAATCTTTGCTATAAGCCCGTATCTCAATTTTGTATATTGCTTTTTCTGTCATCGGTTTCTTGGTTAATGGGTTTGCCTACGTAGTTTGGCAGATTCACAATAAATCAACATACAACATCCATCTGAGAAACGAAAGTTGCGGTGTCAAATTTAGGTTTGAGTTTGGGTTGTAGTATAAGTTTGGATGACGAAAACAGTTTGTGTTTTCCTTTTTTGTTCTTAGTTCTAGCAGTTTACGTTAATAAAAATAGTCATATTTATAGCACAAATATAGCAATTAATTATGAATATTTTAAGTTTATTGTGAAGATATTTTCCCTCCGTTTATCTATATGTTATTTTTATTAGAAACGGGGGGTGTGTAAGAAAATTGTATGATTGGATAAGTCGGTTATTATTTTAATTAAAAACAAGCAAAAAGTGTAAGCCGGGTTCTGTACCCTTTGGAGGGCCTCTATCATTTATCTGGACTGGCAGTTGCCTGCTCAGTTCTGCGCAACCTACCCCTCGGCTCGGACGGGCAGCCCTCGAACGCCGGTATATGCGGTCTTGCAACCTGTTAGGCATACGGCTGGATATATCGCTACATCCACCGGTAGGCTCTTACCCTACCTTTTCACCCTTACCATGAATGGCGGTTATTTTCTGTTATGCTTCTATTCCCTTGCGAGAATCTTTCCGTTAGAAAGAACAGTGCCCTTTGTTGCCCGGACTTTCCTCTGTTTTTGAAAAACAGCGATAGAGCCTTTTTGCTTGTTAATGTTGCAAAGGTACGTTTTTTATTGCAAGGGAAAAAATTTGTACCTTTGAATTATTGTTAATGAGAATATAAAAAGCTTGCGTATATGTCGGATTTGCGGATTGTATATATGGGGACGCCCGATTTTGCGGTTTATCCGTTGAAATGTTTGGTCGAAGGCGGATATAATGTGGTGGGAGTAGTTACGATGCCGGATAAGCCTGCCGGGCGTGGATTGAAACTCTCGGAGAGTGCTGTAAAAAAATATGCGGTTGGGGCGGGCTTGCCTTTATTACAACCGGTCAGTTTAAAGGATGAAAGGTTTTTGCATGAGTTGAAGGCACTGAATCCTCAGTTGGGAATTGTCGTGGCATTTCGTATGCTTCCGAAAGTGGTGTGGGCGATGCCGGAGAGAGGAACGTTCAATTTGCATGCTTCGGTGCTGCCCGACTATCGGGGAGCCGCTCCGATTAATTGGGCTCTGATTAATGGGGATACAGAAACGGGGGTAACTACATTTATGCTGGATGAGCAAATTGATACGGGAGATATTATTGAGGTGAGGAAAGTCCCTATTACGGAAGAAGATAACGCCGGTACTTTGCACGATAAACTGATGTATGCGGGGGGAGAGCTCGTTTTGCATAGTGTAGATAGGATAGAACAGGGAAAATTAACGTTGCATAAGCAGCCGGATATTTCGGAAAAGATGCGTCCTGCGCCTAAGATATTTAAAGATACTTGTAAAATAGATTGGAACAATGATATTGTTGCCGTGAAAAATCTGATAAGGGGATTGAGCCCTTATCCTGCGGCATGGACCGATTTTGACGGGAAATACGGTGCCGTTTCGTTAAAAATATTTGCGGTGAAGACGGAGTTTTGCAGCCATGGCCTTATTTGCGGAGAGGTAGTTACAGATGGGAGACACGCTTTAAAAGTTGCTTGTAACGGTGGTTTTATCCATATCCTTGAATTACAATTATCCGGGAAAAAACGGATGGATACGGAGGCTTTTTTGCGAGGAAACAGAATGTTCGACAAATAATTCCCAAAGGGAGGGATATGTTGCTTTTTCCTGCATACTTTTTGTAAGGAACAGGGGAAAAAGCAATTATGAAAATATTTCTGTTGATTTTATCGGTAATGGGTATATTCTTTTTATTTCCGGGGTGTGGTGGAAACGGTACCTTTTCGGGGAATAAAAATACTCTTTCATTTTTTTTCGCAGGCGAATATATTCCTACAGAAGGCCGCATATTTTTTCATGATTGTACAGCGGATACTTTATATGAACTTTTTTTGTCTGGTGCTGTTTCTGGAAAAGTAGGGCGGAAATATTCGGAAATGAATAATGGCAAAGGCGAGGTACCTGTGTTTTGTTCTTTTTATGGACATTTCGGAAAAGAGCAGGCTGGAAAGGATAAGGTATTGGTTGTAGATGAATGGCGGGGATTTAATTGGACCCGGCATTGTTCGCCGACAGAATTTCTTGCCCGTACTTTCGTGTCGGGAAAAGATACGTTATTGCTGAGAAAAGATTATTCTTATACGATAATTTGGAGGAATAACGATGAGTATGAGAAAGAAACGGGAGAGTGGGGAAGAATTAAATCCGAACAGGGAGTCCTGTCGGGCAACAAAGGGAAACTATTTTTTCTGATTAATGAAGGAAATATATCTTCTGCTAATAATCTGGTGATTTCCTTAAAAAATAAGGCAGGCGTAAATTTCAATTTCGAACCTTTGCCGTTATAGTATCATTTTGGTGCATCCGACGACCAGATAGGCTTTTCGGATCATAGCTTGCGGAAGTTCTTGGTCGTCATAATCCTTATTTATGGAGATTAATCGGATATGCCCTTTCTTGTCCGATTTTCCGATTCTTTTGATTGTCCGGTAATTTTCGGTTTCAATGGCATAAATCTCACCGTAAAGAATATGGGATGGGCTTTCTATTTCTTTGATCGCAATCATATCTCCATGGGAAATCAGCGGTTCCATGGAATGTCCGGAAACATTTACCCAGCAATCGCAATTATTGTAAGGGGCATAGTCGATATAATATTCCGGTTCGGCTTTTATATCTCCGGAAAGCAGGTCGTGGTTGTAAAAAGGAATGCCCCGTTTTTCGGAGGATGTCGCAATTCGGGTTTCATATTCGCTTTTCGGCTGAGCGGCTATTATCTGTAGAAAAGCCTGGTCGCTTTTTTTATATTCGATGGTAGCACCTTTTTTCGTTTCTTCCTGAAGTTCTGCGATAAAATCGGTTAAATTATTTTCGTTGACTATCTTTATGGTTGAGGAAGGAACGGTATTATTATTAAGCATTTCTCCACTCCCCGTTATTAACCAACCGGTATTTAAATCCGGATATTTCAGCGATATTTTTTCTAATGTTTTGGGTTGAATGGAATTGCGGATAGCATTTACATAACCGGCAGATAAACCTACCGATTCTGCAAAACGTTTTTGTCCGATTTGTTTATATCTTAAATAATCTATAAGGCGTTGTTTTACAGACATATTAATAAAAATCGCTGTTTGTTATAAAAATCCTATATAAAATATTTGCATCTTGCATAAAATTGCTGTATATTTGTAACCAAATATAGTATTGATGCAAATGTTTGTCAATTTGATTGAATTGATAAATATAGGATAATTATTTTTAAACGCAAAAGGTGGTTCGTGCTTTTTGCGGAAAAAATATGAAAAATTTACTCGTAAAGAAAAAGAGAAAATCTTTTTCCGTGTAATTTATTGGATGTTAAATTTTTAGCATCATTGTTTGAGATAAGGTGGTAAGCCTTGAAATATCCGATATATTCTTTGTGGTAATGGAATATATTATAGTCTGTTCGGAAAATAGTATTTGGGATATTCGTTTCAGTTGTAGTTTTCTTGGTATATATGATAATTAATTATTGCATGATAGCTGAAAGGTTGGAGTGTATCGGAGGCTTATTTGGGTGTATAGTGATGTTATGTGTTTGGTGAAATGCAAATTATTTTATGGATATGAAAATATTGTTGATTGAGATAAACAGAACAGCAGGAAAATATACCGTAACAACAGAGGACAATTTTTTCTTTGGACAGGGCGATAGTTTGGAACATGCCCGGAAAGCTTTGGAGAAACAGATACGATTATTTGTCAGGTCAGCGAAAAGGGAAGGGTTTTCTTATGACAAAAATTTAGACGGAAATTATGAACTTCGTTATAAGTTCGATGTTCGTCGATTATTGTTGTTTTACGAGGGTATAATTAGTCATACGGCATTGGAGCGTCTTACGGGCATCAATAAAAAACAGTTTTGGAGTTATGCGAACGGGCATTCCCGGCCTCGTCTGGCCCAAGTTGAAAAGATAGAAAATGCATTACATAAATTGGGAGAAGAGTTGATAAATATTTCGTTGATATAGGTTTTATTCTTTATAAAATTTATAAAAGAAATAATGCTGTTAATCATTAGATTAACAGCATTATTTGTACCCGGAGCGGGACTTGAACCCGCACAACCGCAATGGTCACAGGATTTTAAGTCCTGCGTGTCTACCAATTCCACCATCCGGGCAACTGAGCGGAAAACGAGACTCGAACTCGCGACCCCAACCTTGGCAAGGTTGTGCTCTACCAACTGAGCTATTTCCGCATTTTATGATATAGAAAGAACTCTCGGAACCTTTTTCGTTGTTGAAGTTCTCTTATTGTGGGGGCAAAGATAGAAAAATTTTTTTATCCTTTCAAAAAAGAAAGATAAATTTCTTTGAATGCGGGATAAAATAAGGAAGAGTATTTATATCCCCAATAATTTTTTTATTTCACTGATTTTATTCAGAGCTTCCAAAGGAGTAATATTATTGATATCTATGTTCTTGATTTGATCGCGTAGTTGATAAATTAAAGGATCGTCCAGTTGGAACAAGGAGAGTTGTGTCCCGTTCGAGGTTTCGATTGTGTTCTTGAACTCCGGAAATTTTGCTGCATCGGTTTTGGAAGTATGGGTTACTCCTATCTTTTCTTCTCCGGAAGAACGATGCCGTTCCTCTAAAAGTTGCAATATCTCTTGGGCGCGGGCTACTACTATACGAGGCATACCTGCCATGCGTGCGACATGAATCCCGAATGAATGTTCTGTCCCGCCGGGAATTAATTTACGTAAGAAGATTACTTTATTATTGATTTCTTTTACTTGTACGTTATAATTTTTTATGCGGGAATATATTTCTGCCATTTCATTCAGTTCATGGTAATGGGTGGCGAATAATGTTCTTGCGCCTCCTGACGAATGTTCGTGCAGATATTCGACCATTGCCCACGCAATGGAAATGCCGTCGTAGGTGCTTGTGCCCCTCCCGATTTCATCCAACAGAACCAAAGAACGATTCGTAATATTGTTGAGGATATTGGCGGATTCGAGCATTTCGACCATGAATGTAGATTCTCCCTGGGAAATATTGTCGGAAGCGCCTACCCGGGTGAATATCTTATCGACAATGCCGATGTGGGCGCTTTGAGCGGGAACATAACATCCGATTTGGGCAAGCAGTACGATAAGGCCGGTTTGCCGTAACAACGCCGATTTACCGGACATATTAGGCCCGGTAATAATGATGATTTGCTGTTCTTTATCGTCTAAATAAACATCGTTGGGAATATATTTGTCCCCGATGCTCATTAAACTTTCGATAACGGGATGACGTCCTTGCCGGATGTCCAATACATTTTCCTCTGTTACGACGGGACGGCAATAAGAATGTTCTTCTGCCGTCTGGGCAAAAGAGAGCAGCGTGTCTATTTGGGCGATAATCGTAGCATTGGATTGTACGGCCTGCGTATAGGACGAGAGTTCTATAACCAAAGCTCCGTATAT
>DVIX01000048.1 GCA_018710935.1 Candidatus Avirikenella pullistercoris
AAATGCGGGCTGCCTCTTCCACCATTTTCGGGCATGGCCTTTTGGGAGGGACAGATGTTTCACCTGCTGTCTTTTTCAGTCCCAATAACTCTCCGCAACAGATAGAACCGTTTCTGCGTTTGAATTCTGCAGCTAATTCCTGTACCAAATCGTAATTTTCTGCTCTGCCTTTCAGGTCTTTCGGAACGGTCGGGCCGTTTTCGAGCCCGGCAAGCATAAACATAGCGCATGCCGCACCGCATGTCTCCCGCATCCTGCCTATACCTCCCCCGAAGGGGGCGGAAAGACGGAGCGCTAACTCCCGTTCGATGCCGTATAAATCCGAAAATGCAACGAAAACAGCTTGTGAACAATTAAAGCCGTTCCTGTGTAAACTGACGGCATATTCGATCCTTTCTTCTTTTTCCATATCGTTTCATAAAAATACAGGGACTGAAAAGCCCCTGTATATCTTTTTGCATGATTTTATTATTTTGTATTACCGTTGTCCGAAGCAGGAACTTCGATTTCTTCCTCTTCTTCTCCTACGACTTCGTCTTCTAACTGTCCGTTCTCATAGGCGATTTGTGCCAGAAGCTGCATATAATAATCTTTTTCTTGCGCTTCGCTCTTTATAGCGGCCGCTTTGCGCCCTTTGAACTGTTTGAAATAGTCCATGTATTCGGCAAGCAGTGCGTAATAATCGGTTAGTATTTCATTTGCTTTATCCGTTTCCCCGGCCATATACAACGCTTCAATCAACGGGAAGGTATTGTATGAATGGCGGACCTGTGAGAAAGGAAGTTCTTCCAGCACTTTGTTCAATACCTCTTTGGCACGAACGGTATCGCCTTCCTGTACCAACTGTTTGGCAAGGCGGGCGAAAGCGTTGCGGATTTGTGTGGCATTAATGGTATATTGGACGAAATAATCCGCATTGACCGACGGATCTTTTACGTTCCCGTATTTAAACTCATTCATCAGTTTGTTATAGAGGTATTCCGTGTCGATACGCCCTACCGAGAATACGGAAGCGTTAGGCGTTCTGATCGGTACGAAGCGATATGCGATACCGTCTAACTGGAGGTAGTCCTTGAAACCTTCGAAATTGTCTAAGGATCCTGCCTGAGTTACGTAGATAGGACGGGTCCAGTCGGAAGTAGCGATCATATCTAAAATCATGTATTGCGCTCGCGTTACTCCGCTTCCGTTCAGAGTAAGATAAATAGTATCGACCATTTTATCCGCATCTTCCGGTTTAACGATACCGCTTTTCAGAGCATTTTCCTTATTGACCGGGATTGCGATTTTACGTCCCGGGATAAAATCGGTAAACTGGTTGTCGTATCGTGCCGCTATATTCTGTTTGGTAGGCGAGTCGTTTTTGATGAAATTAATGACATCTTTGATTGCCATCGGCTCGGAGAAAATTTCCAGAATAGGAATATACTCGTTTGTCTTGTAATATTTTTCTTTGGGTAAAGAAAACGGAACCGGTTCGGCATCGTTCGTCTTTTCCGTCATCTGATTTACATACCAGTCGCCCAACATATAACTCAGGTTCATTATCTTGACATCCGGGCGTACTCCTTCTACCTCTTGGTTGTACCATAGGGGGAAAGTGTCGTTGTCGCCGTATGGGATGATAATGGAGTTCGGAAGGGTGCTCTTCAGATAATTCGCTCCGTAGTCGCGCGCTATGTAACGGTTGGCGCGTGTATGGTCGTCCCAGTTTTCCGAGATGAGGATTAACGGAACGCAAGAACATATTACCGTTGCCAAAATGGCGGCGTTGGTTTGCATTTTCAGTCCCTTGCCGGATTCTTCTCCCTCTTTTTTCTTGCCGAGGTATTTATAGAATAAGTCGTAGAACCACAATACTCCGAGCCCTATCCAGATGCTGAAAGCATAGAAAGAACCGGCAAAAGCATAATCTCGTTCGCGGGGTTGCAGCGGCGGTTGGTTCAGGTAAAGAATAATGGCGATACCGGTCATGAAAAAGAGCCACATCACCACGGTAAAGTTGTTTCGGTCTCGCCTCAGCTGATAGAAAAGTCCTATCATTCCCAGAATGAACGGTAAGAAATAATAACGGTTTCTCCCTTTGTTGTCTTTCAGTTCCGAAGGCAGGTTGT
This sequence comes from Candidatus Avirikenella pullistercoris, assembly GCA_018710935.1. Classification (GTDB taxonomy): domain Bacteria; phylum Bacteroidota; class Bacteroidia; order Bacteroidales; family Rikenellaceae; genus Avirikenella; species Avirikenella pullistercoris. The sequence continues at coordinate 2,115 of DVIX01000048.1, forward strand.
CCTGAGGGCCTAAATATATCTCGTCGATAGGTTTGATTCCCGAAAGCCAGTTGCCTTTAGTCAACTCTCCCTGCGATTGCAGGTCGTTCTGGCGCCCTACGAAATTCCACAGAAAATAGCGCCAATACATGAAATTCAGTTGGTAGTTCAGAAAATAGGTCAGGTTTTCCTTAAAAGTCGGGATGGTAATCATCTCATCGTTATAACGTACTTTCTTCCCCGTTATGTTTCCCCAATGTTCGTATTCGGCGATATGGTTCGGATCGCTGCTGTACATCCGGGGGAATATGGTGGTGAAACGCGGGTCGAATTCATATCCTTTTACATATGAATAAGGGATATATTTCCCGCTTTTTGTGTCTAAATAATAGGAATCCCCTTCCTTTAAACCGATAGCGGGGGCGGAGTAGTATTGCCCTTTGAATAAAGGACGGTCGCCGTACTGTTCGCGGTTCAGGAAAGAGAGCAGTTGGTACGGATCGCTCGGCGCATTGGAGTTCATCGGCGGATTCTCCGATGCACGGATAACGACGGAGGCGTATGTACAATATCCCAATACCATCATTGCCGTACAAAGCAGGAAAGTGTTAAGGGCGACTTTCCCTTTGCGGTGGCTCAGGTAAACTCCGTATCCCAAGCCTCCCAATAGCAATAGGAAGAAAGTCAGAAGCCCGCTGTTGACAGGGAATCCGAACGAGTTTACGAAAATGCGGTCGAACCATGCTCCCAAAGCAACGGTTTGCGGAATGATGACATACAATGCGAAAGCCAATATTATAACGGAAATGGCAAAAGCTTTCCACCATCCCCTGCGTGCTTTTTTTCTGTCGGCGGCATATTCTGCCGGGCGCATACGGTAATAATAAACGAATACGATAGCCGGAATAGCCAGAAGGTTCAGCAAGTGTACACCTATCGAAAGCCCCATTAAATAGGCCAGCAATACTAACCAACGATTGGCATGCGGTTGGTCTGCCACGTTTTCCCATTTCAAGATAGCCCAGAAAACAAGGGCGGTAAACAACGAAGATTGTGCGTAAACCTCTCCTTCAACGGCCGAAAACCAGAATGTATCGGTAACGGCATAGGCCAAAGAACCGATTAAAGCCGCTCCCATAATGGCGAAAGTTTCCCCGCGAGTCAGCTCCTCTTCGCTTTTTCGCATGATTCGGCGTCCTAAATGTGCGATGGTCCAGAACATAAAGGCGATGGTCAACGCACTCGCCATACAAGAAGCTACATTGACCATGAAAGCTACCGATGAAGTGTCCGGAGCGAACATGGAAAAGAAACGGTTGATCATCATGAAAAGAGGTGCTCCGGGCGGATGGCCTACTTCCATTTTATACGATGTGGAGATAAATTCGGCACAGTCCCAAAGGCTTGCCGACGGCTCGGCAGAAAGGACATATACGAGCATGGATATGGCAAAAGCTATCCACCCCGTAATCAAACTCGACTTTTGAAAAAAATTCATAAATAATGTTCTTTGTTGGCCTGCTTTCGGCTTAAACTAAGTTCCCTAAATTAAAACAACAGATGCAAAAATAAGAATTATATTATAAACAGGAAATAGCGGGAATATATTTTGAAAATGAGCCTGTTTTTCGAATTTTTTTCGTATTGCAATCGTATTTTTGGAAAAAGATAGAAATTATGTTAAAATAAAATGAAATTTGGCTTTTTGAAACGTGTCGCTGAAAGAAGAGTGAAATATTTTCCATTTTTTTGTACTTTTACGAAATAATGTGACTTTACGGCTATGGAAAACTCTTTGAGAATAGCGATTATATATGATTTCGACGGGACTCTGGCTCCCGGCAATATGCAGGAGTACGATTTTATTCCGGCGGTGGGGAAAGATAACGAGGAGTTTTGGCAGGAAAGTTCGGCCATGGCCGAACAGCAGGATGGGGATACCATTCTCGCTTATCTTTATCACATGATTAAAGAGGCGAAGAATAAAAATGTTTCTCTGCGGAAAGAGGCTTTCCGGGAGTCGGGCAGTAAGGTTTCCCTTTTCGAAGGCGTTCGTGAATGGTTCCCACGCATCAATGCTTATGCTTTGCAGAGAGGTATCGAATTGGAACATTATATCAATTCGTCCGGGATCAAGGAGATGATCGAGGGGACTCCCATTGCCCATGAATTTAAGAAAATATATGCCTGTTCCTTCTTTTATGACGTAGACGGAGTGGCTTTCTGGCCTTCGGTAGTGGTGAACTATACGACGAAGACGCAATTCCTTTTTAAAATCAATAAAGGAATAGAGAGTGTGGCCGATAACGTGCAGGTGAACCGTTATGTCCCGGAAGAGAAACGGCGCATTCCTTTTAAACATATGATTTATATCGGCGACGGGTTGACCGATATTCCTTGTATGCGTTTGGTTAAGCAGATGGGCGGTTATTCGATTGCCGTATATAATACTTCATCGGAAAAGAAAATAGAGGAGATTAGAAAGTTGATAGACGATAACCGGGTGGATTTCGTGGCTCCTGCCCATTATACCAATCATAGCGAAATAGACCTTTTGGTCAAGAAAATTATAGATAAGATATATATCGATAACAGTTTGTCGAATATGAAAACCTATTGAGCGATATTGCCTGCCTCGGTTTCTCCGGGCGGGCGATTCGTTTGAAAACGGTAACCGATTGAAACAGATGAAAAATATATTACTCACCCTTCTGTCCGCTTTTCTTTTTTCCGTTCCGTGGTTCGGGTTGACATCGCTCACGCTCTTTTTTGCCTTCGTGCCGTTGCTGTTTATCCAGCAGAGGGAAGAAGGGAAACGGTTCGTATGGTATTGTGCTTTATCCTTTATTTTTTTCAATCTATTTACCGTTTGGTGGGTGTGGTTCTCAGCCCCGATAGGTGTTTTTGCAGCGACATTGGCTTTTACTGTCCTTTTTACGGTGGTAATGGCTCTTTACAACCGGGTTTGGAAAAAGGCCAAACGGGCATTGGCTTATACGGTGTTCGTGTCGGCATGGGTAGCGGCCGAATATCTTTATCTGAACGGGGAAATCTCTTTCCCGTGGCTGAATTTAGGAAACGGTTTTGCTATCGATATTCGTTTGGTACAATGGTATGAGTATTCCGGCGCTTTAGGGGGAACGCTCTGGGTATTGGTTGCCAATATCGTGATTTATGAGGCGCTGAGTTCGGCAATCGCTTGGTACAGGGGCGGATGTGAAGGCGGAATTCCCCGTTTTTGCCGTTTCTGGATAGCTCCGTTGGTGGTCGTAGGGTTGCCTGCGGCCGTTTCGCTTTGTATGTATTCTGCCTATAAAGAACAGGGGGTACCCGTAGAAGTGGCGGTTTTACAACCTAATGTCGATCCGTATAAGGATAAGTTCAGCGGAATGTCACAGAAGGAACAGGAAGATTTACTGCTCGAATTGATGGCGCAGGCTCCCCGCAGCGTGCGTTATTTCGTTGCTCCTGAAACAGCTTTGGATAATGGGTTTTGGATTGAAACGCTGGACAGAAACCGGACGATACTTCGTATTCGAGATTTTATGAAAGAGAACTACCCCAATAGCGAATTTATTTTGGGGTTGACGACTTATAAACGGTACGACAAATCGGAATATTCGTCTCCGCCTACCGAAACAGCGCGTGTAAAAGAAAATTTGCCTTACTATTACGATATATACAATTCGGCGATTCAGATAGATACTTCCTCGGTTATTCCGTTGTACCACAAATCCCGTTTGGTAATCGGGGTAGAGATGCTGCCTTACCAGAAACAACTGCCGTTCATCAAAAAGTGGTCGGTCGATCTGGGAGGAACGTCGGGTATGCTCGGGTATCAGGAAGAAGCATCGGTATTTCCCGCCTGTAACGAGGAAATAAATGTGGGGACAGCCATTTGTTATGAATCCGTATATGGCGAATATTTTGCCGGTTTCGTACGTAAAGGAGCACGAGCCATGTTCGTAATTACGAATGATGGTTGGTGGGGCGATACGTTCGGTTACCGCCAGCATTTCTCCTATTCCCGGATAAGGGCGGTCGAAACGCGCCGTTCCGTTGCGCGAAGTGCGAATACCGGTATTTCGGGATTTATAAACCAGCGGGGGGAAGTCGTACAACGTTTGGGGTGGGATAAACGCGGTATTCTTGTAGGAGAAGTCATGCTGAACGAAAAGGAGACTTTTTATACGAAGTACGGCGATACGGTGGGAAGGGCGGCTTCTTATGTGTTTGTCCTCTCTTTGTTGTATTATATCGCATACAGACGACGAAAAAAAGATTATCTTTACGAATAAAATAAAAAGACAAATAAAATAAACAACTATGTTTTCAGGAATTGTAGAATCAACGGCTAAAGTCGTTGCTATAAAAAAAGAACAGGAAAACCTGCATATCACTTTGGAGTGCCCGTTTACCCAGGAATTGAAAATAGACCAAAGTATCGCCCATAATGGGGTATGCCTTACCGTAGTAGCTATCGACGGCGACCGTTATACGGTGACCGCTATTAAGGAAACGCTGATAAAATCCAATTTGGGATTGCTGAAAGAGGGAGACGAGGTGAATGTGGAACGAAGCATGCGTCCCGATGCCTTGTTGGATGGGCATATCGTACAGGGGCATGTCGATCAGACAGCCATGTGTACGAAGGTACAGGAAGAGGATGGAAGCTGGTATTTTACTTTCGAATACGACGATACGATGGGGAATATTACGGTAGAGAAAGGTTCCGTGGCTGTGAACGGAGTGAGCCTGACGGTTGTCAATTCCCGCGAAAGCTCTTTCCAGGTAGCGATCATCCCTTATACTTATGAACATACGAATTTTCACAATATCGAAAAAGGCTCTATCGTAAATATCGAATTCGATATTATCGGGAAATACATTGCCAAATTGATGAGTAATTACCGCAAAAAATAGGGATATGGCTGTAAAAGTAAAATCGATCAATCTTGCATCCCTCAGTATATCGGTCGTTACGTTCATATTGACATACGCCATATTGATTGTAATAGATACTGCGTTGGGATATATAATGCCGGCCTTTATCGCATTGATTCTGGCATTTGTGACGTATGCCGTGTCGCATTTCATGATACGTAAATTCGTGATATACCGTATCAAACCGATTTACCAGATGATGTTGGAACGGAATATGAGCATGGGAGAGTTGGAGAGCCGTTTTGCCGGAACCGACGTTATCAGTGATGTAAGCGATGAGTTGGCTTCGTGGGCTGAAAAAAAATCAGCGGAGATATACCGCTTGAAAGAGATGGAAACATACCGGAAAGAGTTTCTGGGAAATGTGTCGCACGAACTTAAAACTCCTCTTTTTACTTTACAGGGATATATATTGACTTTATTGGACGGAGGTTTGAATGATCCGGGGATTAATGTCCGGTATCTTGAAAAAGCCAATAAAAATGTGGAACGTTTGATTGCCATTGTAAAAGATTTGGAGGATATTTCCAAATTGGAAATGAAGATAATGAACCTGAATCGGGAACAATTCGATATCGTAGCCCTTTGCAAGGATATTGTGGACAGCCTCAGCGAACAGGCTAAAGCATATCAGGTGACATTGAAAGTGACGTCGGAGCTGCCTATCGATGTTTTTGCCGATAAAGTGCGTATCGAACAGGTAATGACGAACTTGCTGGTTAATTCCATTAAGTACGGGAAACCGGGCGGAATGACCAAAGTGAAATTCGTCGATATGTTCGACAAAGTAATGGTTGAGGTGGAAGACAACGGCATCGGAATTTCCAAAGAAAATCTTCCGCGTGTTTTCGAAAGGTTCTTCCGCGCGGATAAGAGCCGTTCCCGCGAAGAGGGCGGAACAGGCCTCGGATTGGCGATTGTAAAACATATCATAGAGGCGCATAAAGAAAAAATAAATGTGCGCAGCGAACTGGGCAAAGGAACGGTGTTCAGTTTTACATTGAATAAATATTTATAGTCGGATTTCTTTTTTGAACGAAAATACAAGATGAAGATAGCAATAGTAGGTACCGGATATGTCGGTTTGGTAACGGGGTGTTGTTTCGCGGAAACGGGAGTGCATGTGACGTGTGTGGATATAGATGCCGATAAGATAGAACGGCTTAAACAGGGGATATCGCCCATATATGAGCCGAACCTCGATTCGATGCTGCTTCGTAATTATAAAAGCGGCTTCCTGAATTTTACGACCGATCTCGTTTCCGTATTGGATGAGGTGGAAGTGGTGTTCAGTGCTGTGGGAACTCCTCCGGGAGAAGACGGCAGTGCGGATTTGCATTATGTATTGGAGGTAGCCCGTACCATAGGAGCTCATATGAATAAATACCTGTTGGTAGTGACGAAAAGTACCGTTCCGGTAGGAACGGCAAAGAAAGTGAGGGAGGCCATTGAAGAAGAACAGGCAAAACGAGGAGTGAATATTCCTTTCGATGTGGCTTCCAATCCCGAATTTTTAAAAGAGGGAAATGCCATCGCCGATTTTATGAAACCCGATCGGGTAGTAGTAGGCGTGGACAGCGAGCGTGCCAAAGAGCTGTTGAGTGCTTTGTATCGCCCGATGCAGTTGAATAATTTCCGGGTGTTGTTTATGGATATTCCTTCTGCCGAGATGACTAAATATGCTGCCAATGCTATGTTGGCAACCCGTATCAGTTTCATGAACGATATTGCGAATCTTTGCGACCTGGTGGGGGCCAATATCAACCATGTCCGCAGGGGAATCGGTTCAGATACCCGTATCGGCAATAAATTTTTATATGCCGGTTGCGGCTATGGCGGTTCCTGTTTCCCGAAAGATGTGAAAGCACTGATAAAAACCGGACGGGATAATGGTTATCATATGCGCATGATAGAGGCGGTGGAACAGGTGAACGAAGCCCAGAAAGAGGTGCTGTTCGATAAGTTCTGCGCTCATTTCGATAAAAATGTGGCAGGACGTACCGTGGCTTTGTGGGGGCTTTCTTTCAAACCCGAAACGGACGATATGCGGGAGTCTTCTGCTGTTGTCCTCGCTAAAAAACTGGTGGAAGCGGGATGTAAGGTCGTTGCTTTCGATCCGGTGGCAATGGATGAGGCACGTAAAGTACTGGGAGATAAAATAACGTATGCGTCCGATATGTACGGGGCTTTGGTAGATGCCGAAGCGCTTTTCCTCGTGACGGAATGGCGCATGTTCCGTATGCCTTCCTGGGAAGCTGTGAAACGGGTGATGAAAGTACCTGTGGTATTCGACGGCCGTAATATTTATGACCGGGCGGAACTGTTGGGGAAAGGGTTTGTTTATTACGGCATAGGATGCAATACGGAGAGTGTTGAATTTTAATAACGGAAATCGGATTTTATATACGAAAGGGTATTTTTTATTTATTAATCGATTAAATAACATATATGAAAAAATTTCTTGCTGAATTTAAACGCTTTGCCATGCGCGGCAATGTTGTGGATATGGCGGTCGGTATCATTATCGGTGCTGCATTCGGGAAAATAGTCAGTTCTTTGGTAGCGGATGTCCTGATGCCGCCTATCGGGATGTTATTGGGCGGAATGGATTTTTCCGATCTCGCTATTACGATAAAACAGGCGACGGCAGACGATCCTGCGGTGGTTGTCGGATACGGAAAATTCATTCAGACCGTATTGGATTTTATCATTGTCGCATTTGCTGTTTTCGGATTGGTAAAAGGAATGAATTCTTTGAAAAAGAAACAGGAAGAAGCTCCTGCTGCTCCTCCCGCTCCTTCCAAAGAAGAACAGTTGCTTTCTGAGATTCGGGATATATTGAAAGAACAAAATCGGAAGTAGGTTTTCGGACCAAGAGAGAGGCTATCCGGCAGATTGTTCCGAGGTAATGGTATTTTTATACATTTCGTATATGAGTGGATTGCCGTAGGGAGAATTTGCCGAATAACTTTTTACAGGTTCTTTAGTGTATTATATCCCTTTACATTGAAAACGGGTACGGACCGTATTCAGGTTCATCTCTTTGGAGAGTAGCTCCAATGTTCGGGAAGGAACGGCTTGAAGATCGAGCAAAATAAAAGCATCGAGCGAGTAATTGAAATCGGGGTCGATATTGAATGCCAATATACGGCCGTTCAGTTGGAGGTATTTTTTTATCAGAATAGGCAGGGTATCCGTTATTTCGATGTCTTTCACGATTTTATCGATTGCATCGAGGTTGTCGATTCCTTTCAGAAGAGATACGTCGGTTTTGCCGATTCCTTTGATTCCGTGGCGTGGTTTGATACATTTGGATAGTTTTTCGTCGAAATGGTTCCGTTTGATATAGTCGATTGCAATGCGTTTCGAGGCGTCCGTGTAGTCGCCTGACATGCTGACCGGTCCGAAAAGGTAACGGTAGTGCGGATTATCCAGCAGAACATGAAGGATGCCTTTCCATAGCAGCATCAGGAAAATGGGCTTCTTCTGAAACTCTTTTATGATGAACGAACGCCCTAATTCGATAGTACGGGACAACATCTTTTCGAATTCGCCCGATATATTGAACAGGGTATGGGTGTAAAAACCTTCGATTCCGTGGCGGGAAATGATTTCCTCGCCCATGCCGATACGGTAACCGCCGATAATCCGGTTATTAGCGTTGTCCCAGATAAATAACTGCTTGTAATAATTGTCATAAGTGTCGGTATCGAGCGCTTTATTGGTCCCTTCGCCTACCTCCCGGAAAGTTTGTTCCCGGAGGCGTCCGATTTCCTGCATTATTAAAGGTGCTTTTTGTGAAGAGGTAAAGTAGAGTTCGTACTCTCCGTTCCTGAATAAAAAGGCTTCGGAACGGATGGCGGCGACCTCTTTTTGTAAAACGCTCTCCCCGACTGCGGAACATACCGGAACAATAGAGGAGGGGCGCTGTGCTTTTCGTGCTTGTTTTAGGGGATGTCGTTTCCTCTGTCCCAAAGAGTATTTCATATAATATACATTAGCCCGCAGGTAAGCCGTGTAAACGGATAGGTCGCCCAAATCCGATTGCCTTTTGGGAGAGATAGGAGAGCCGATGCGTATCCGGAAATTCCGATTCTGTTTGTTTTTAAGTTCTAACGGAAGCCGTATGGTTCTTAAAACAGGATGTATTTTTCCGGCCAAATGAAATTTCAGGCTATTGCTTCCGTCGATATAGAGCGGAATTACCGGGACGGCCGATTTCCGGATGAAATGCATGACGGAACGGCTCCACTCTTTATCTTCGATAGTTATTCCCTTCTGATAGGTAGAAACCTCGCCGGCGGGAAAAATAATCAGAAGTCCCCCGTTTTGCAGGTGTCCCAATGCTTTTTTTATGGCTGGTATGTTCTGAGGTTTACGGGTGTTGAACGGATTTACCGGGAAAAAGAATTCTTGCAGGGGCTCTATGCGCATCAATAGAAAATTCCCCAATATTTTAACGTCTTTGCGCAGTTTCCCGATAGCGTCGATCAACATGATTCCGTCCAGCGTACCCATCGGATGGTTGGATATGACGATACCGGCTCCGGAAACAGGGATATTGCGCAGGTCTCTTTCGCTGATGTGATACCGGATATTGAGGGAAGAGAGGGTAATGGAAGTGAAATCCGTGCCTTTATAGCGGCTGGCGTTCACGTAATAGTTATTGATTGCGTCTATTGCTAAGGAGTGCATGGTAAACCGGGAAAGGGAACGTCCGATAAAAGAACGGGTCCCGAATCCTAACTCTTTCTCTTCTACTAATCGTTTCATAATTGCTGCTTTTATGCCCGGTTCCGTTGTCTCAGGAAATAAAGGCGGGTTTATGAAATCCGAAAAATTCTCCGGACTCCTTGTTTCTAATTAAATACAAGAATTGGGCAAAAGTGCTTTTGGATTCGCCCCGAACCGAATGAAAATAAGGGAAACCGGGAAATGAGAACAGCCGGAAATAAAAAATTAACCCTTTTTTAATATCTGGAAAAACAGGAATTACGGGTTTCCCCGGCATTGCTTTTATATTCGAAAAAGCAATAGGTAAAGTTCTGTTTCCGTTTAATAAATAATTTATTAACTTTGCCGTGTCTTTTGTGGAAAGATTTGAGCGATTGCAACCACATTAAAAAATGCTAAAATAGCGTTTCTTAAATTTCAATCTTTAAATCTTCCCGTTTTTTATTATTCAATAAAATTATTTGGAAATGGGATTTCTGTTTACTTCGGAATCGGTATCGGAAGGACACCCTGACAAGGTTTCCGACCAAATATCGGATGCTATATTGGATGAGTTCCTGCGGAGAGACTCCTCTTCTAAAGTGGCTTGTGAAGTGCTTTGTACTACCGGGCTCGTCGTGGTGGGAGGAGAAGTGAACTCTTCCGCTTACGTCGATATACAAACGATTACCCGCAATGTTATTCATAAAATCGGTTATCATAAGACCGATTACATGTTTGAAGGGAACTCTTGCGGAGTACTCTCTGCCATTCATGAACAGTCGCCCGACATAAATCAGGGGGTTGTTAAAGAGGTGAAAGAGGAGCAGGGAGCCGGCGACCAGGGAATCATGTTCGGGTATGCCTGCAATGAAACCAAAGAGCTGATGCCTGCGACACTGGTACTTTCCCACCTTATACTGAAAGAGCTCGCAGCTATCCGTAAGGAAGGAGAGGTAATGACTTATCTGCGTCCTGATTCGAAGTCGCAGGTGACGATGGAGTATGACGAGCAGGGAAAACCGTCACGAATACACACGATTGTCGTATCGACGCAGCATGATGAGTTCGTGACGGAAAAAGAAGCGGGTTCCAAAGAAGCTGCGGAAAAAGCGATGCAGGACAGAATCAAGGCGGATGTTCTATCCGTTTTGATGCCCCGTGTAAAACGGGTATTGCTTGAGAAAGGCAATATGCAACTGCATAACCTGATACAAGACGATTACATATTGCATGTCAATCCTACGGGGAAATTTATCATCGGAGGACCTCATGGCGATACGGGGCTTACCGGAAGGAAAATAATCGTGGATACTTACGGAGGAAAAGGTGCTCACGGCGGCGGCGCTTTCTCCGGGAAAGACAGTTCTAAAGTGGATCGCAGCGCTGCCTATGCAGCCCGTCATATTGCCAAGAATATGGTAGCGGCTGGTGTAGCCGATGAAGTGTTGGTACAGCTTGCCTATGCGATAGGTGTGGCACACCCGGTAAGTATTTTTGTCAATACTTACGGAACCAATAAAACGAAATATACGGATGCACAAATTGCTGAAAAACTCAATACTCTGTTCGATTTAAGACCGGCAAAAATTGTGGAACGGTTCGGACTGACGAATCCGATTTTCTTGCCTACCGCGACCTACGGGCATTTCGGAAGGGAACCCTATACTGAAAAGATAGGTGTGATTGAGAATGGCAGAACGAAGATTAAAGAGGTGACCTTCTTCGGCTGGGAAAAGCTGGATGCCGTAACGCAACTGAAAGAGGCATTCGGATTATAGGCTTTTGTTCCTGCCGTTATGCATGTATTGGTATTGCCTTCCTATTATGCGGTTCCGGAGAATCCTCAACAAGGGGTGTTTTTTCGGGAACAGGCGAAAGCATTATGCCGGTACGGATGCAAAGTGGGAGTTTTGTGGTATGAAGCAGCTGATTTGAAGCGGTTTTCGTTGTCCCGTTTCGGAGATAATCATTTTCAGATTGTCGAAACTTGCCGGGACGGAGTGATAGAAATGAGTATGCGGGGTTGGAGCACCCATATCTCTTCGGATAAGGGCCTGGCTTTATGGGTATGGCTGAATAAAAAGCTGTTCAGGGAGTATATAAGGCGGCATGGGCGTCCCGATATCATTCATGCGCATGTCTTTTTCAATGCCGGTTATCTTGCGGGTAAATTATATGAGGAGTGGGGTATTCCGTACGTTGTTACGGAGCACTCCTCTTCTGTTATGGAACGGGAGTTTACCGTCAGAGAGCGTCGGATGATAACGGAAGGGGCTGCTTCGGCTTCTGTCGTTATCGCTGTAAGCCGGGCTCTGGCTTCCCGGCTTCGCCCGGCTGTCCCCGGTAAACGGATAGAGGTGTTGCCTAATTTTATCGATACCGGGTTTTTCGATATTCCCGTTCTTGCCGAACAGAGAACCGGATTCCGTTTTTTCTCTTTAGGGTATCTGATTCCGAGGAAAGGATTTTCCCTTCTGATAGATGCGTTCGCTGCTGCTTTTGCTTCGGATAATTCCGTAGAATTATCGATAGGAGGAATCGGAGAACAGAAATCGTTTTTACAAGATAAAATCGATCGTTATGGATTGACCGGGCGTATCCGTTTGTTGGGAGGGCTGGATAGGGAGCAAGTGCGTTATTATATGCAGAACAGCGATGCTTTTGTATTGGCAAGCCGGGCTGAAACTTTCGGAGTGGTATATGCGGAAGCGATGGCTTGCGGAAAACCTGTTATTGCAACCGATTGCGGACCTGTTCGGGAATTGTTCGACGAACGTCAGGGAATAGTAGTCCCCGTAGATGATAAAGAAGCTTTGAAAAATGCGATGCTCGCTTTTCGGAAAGGGACTCGGTTATTCGATTCTCAGCAGATTAAAGCTTATACCCGTGAAAAATTCGGTATGGAGCACCTGTCTGAGAAATTGGTCAATATTTATAAAAGTGCTTTGTAAAACGTTGATTTGTATCCTGTTGTGTGGTATGTGTCTGTTTGTGAAGAAAAATATATTCAATAATTTTTAATTTTTTTCTCATTCTTATTTGCAAATTAAAAGATAACCATTATCTTTGTACCCGAAATCAAAATTCCTCATTAGCTCAGTTGGTTAGAGCACCTGACTGTTAATCAGGGGGTCCTTGGTTCAAGTCCAAGATGAGGAGCTTCAAAGAGCTGCAATCAGAATCAAAATCAGAATTGCGGCTCTTTTCTTTTTTTTGGGGGGGGGTGAGAGGGGTGAGGATAATGTCTGGAGGCTTTTTTAATTATTTATCGTTTGTCGGATATGTAGATACCTCATTATATTTGGAATAGGTATATTGTCTTTTTAAAGAATAGGCTTTTTTTCGAGGCTGAAATCTTTTTGTTCCCAATCTTTTCTTATGGTTTACTTGGACTTTCGGGCTTTTTCATACCTTTACATGTTGAAAATATAACCGGGTAATGAAGAAATTCAGATTTTATATTGTGATTGTTGCAGTATTGGGCTATATACAGATATTGTCCGCTTGCGGCAATGAAAAGACGACATCCGCAAAGTGGCATGCCGAAACAGTGGTGAGTGAGGAGGACGTGGAGGCTGCAGGCCTCGATAATTGGTTTGAGGCAGAGGAGATAAGCGATGATATTTTTGCTCGTATGTGGTTGAAGTCGTGGAAGGAAGAGTGCCCGCTCGATCGTGCCGATTTGCGCTACCTTAAAGTGTTGCATCGCAATATGGACGGACAATCGCAGAGAGGCGAAATGGTAGTAAATGCAGCTATTGCCGATAAAGTGCTGCATATTTTTCGCCGACTTTATGAGGCCGGTTATAGGATTGAGCGTATGGTGCTTATCGACAACTACGAAGCCGACGATGAGGCAGCCATGCGTGCCAATAATTCGTCATCGTTCAACTTCCGCTTTATGACCGGTTCTACAACTAAAATTTCAAAACACGGTATGGGGTTGGCCATAGATATAAACCCTCTCTATAATCCTTATGTTAAAAATACGAGTGGGAAGTGGCATATAGAGCCTGCTGCGGGAAGTGCTTACGCTTTCGACCGGGATAGCAGAACGGATATCCCTTATAAAATAGACCATGATGACCTTGCTTACCGGCTTTTTATTGAAGCAGGATTTCAATGGGGTGGCGATTGGATTAGTCTAAAGGATTATCAACATTTTGAAATAGATCTGAAATAAGAGCTTCTGAAATTGTTCATTTAGGGTATCTGATTATTAAACGGCAGATTCGGTTCGGGAAAATTCCGAAAAAGTGATAATGGAAATCGGTTTTTTGACAGTGAGTTTCGTTTAAAAAGTATTCACAGATTGCAGTATATTTCTTGTTTATATTTAGGCAATTTTTTGATTACTTCGTCTGCCGAATGGATAATCAGTTCTGCGATCAACTTGTCGGGAACGTCGCTATCGAGCGTAATGCCGTTCCACAATAAAGTGTTGGGCGAAAATCCGGGGTGGATGCCTCTGTAATGTTCTCTTAATGCTACCGACCGTTCCGGGTCGCATTTTAGGTCTGCAACGAATATTCCGTTTTTAGGCTCGAGTGGAACCATGGCGAACATTTTTTCCATTATTTTAAAAACGAGCACATTATGCCCTATAAAAGGCAGGCTCTCCGTTGCTCCTTTGACGGCAAGGCAATGTTGCCGGAATGTTTCTATATCCATGGCGGTTATTTTTGCAATTCTCTTTTACAAAAATAGTCAAATGATTTCGGAAAATGGAATCGCTTCTTTACCGGTTTCTGGCAGAAGGTGAGATGCCCGGAGTATCTGTTTGCGGAGCGGTGGCCGCTTTTTTACGGTTTTCCCTTTTGGAGCGGATGTCTAATAACCAAACCATAAAAATTCCGATTAATGTTCCGACGGTAGCCTCGCAAAAACGGAGAATTCCGTTTATCCAGGGAGGCAGGTCGGGCGACTCTTTGGAAACGATCAGAATGACGATTAAAGTAATAGTAGGCATTTTCCCGTCGTTCGGAATATTGAAAAACATACAGATAAGATCCAGAATAAAAACCGAAACCAACATGCCTATCAAGGAAAATGGGAATAATGTCAGGTATAGGTATGCTAAAGAAGCTCCTAAAAAAGTACCCAATATCCGCAGCCACCCTTTCTGCATGGAATTTTTTATACCCGGTTGCTGCATGACGACGATTGCCGAGGTGCAGGTTAATAATGAACCTGCCAGGCTCGAATCTTTGTGAATATATCCGGTTACGTAGGCTCCTAACAGATAGGCAAGGAGTACGGCGATACATTTGGCTATAGCATCGATAAAATGTATCCGGTGTGCCATGTCGGATAATCTGAGTCTCATAAATTTTCACCTCGTTTTTTATATTCGGGACGAACACAAATCATTCCCCTTTTCCTTATGAAAAAACCTGTCTAAATGTTTAGACAGGTTTCCTGTTTATTCCCGGAATATTTTTATTTCTTAGTTCAGTTTGTAACTGAGTGCTCCGGACGGGCATTTGTCGATCTGGTCGATTAATTCGGAAGTACTTGCATTTTCTATTTTTATCCAAGGATGTTCCTGCGGATGATATACTTGCGGGAGCGTTTTGATGCAGATTCCGGTATGTTTGCAAAGTTTCGGTTGCCAGATGATGGTCAGTTCCCCGTTTGTGTATTCGATTTTATCTTTCATGGTATTGGTGGTTTTATTCGATGTTGATGCCTTGCATAACGATTCTTTTCCATTCCGGATGCCGTTTGATATATCCGGCGACAAAAGGGCAGAGCGGTACTAATTCAAGCCTTTGCCTCTCGATATCACGAAGTGTTTTTTCTACTAATCGGGACCCGATTCCTTTGCCTTTCAGTTTAGACGGAACTTCCGTATGTGTCAGGTGTATCTGCCCGTTTTTGGTTTTTATATATTCGATATAAGGAGTCATTTCTCCGATATGAAATTCATATTGCCGGTCTTGGGTATTGTCGATTAATTCGTAGTCGTTCATGGTATCTTTCTTGATTTGTATTTAGATATTCCTGCAAATAAAGTGCCATTGACGGTGAAATTCTTTTTTAAAGTGTGATAATCCGGGGAATTTTCATAACGGTATTTCATGGGTCCCGTTTTTATTTTAGCTCCTGTAAAAGAGGAATATCGAAAGGTATTTACTCTTGTTCCGATATTCTTTTTATCGAAGTAATATCGTATTATTAATTTAAATCGGTTTTATTATGTTAGGAGCTATTGTCGGAGGTGTAGCCTCTTTGGCCGGTATCGGTACGAATATACGGGCGGCGAGGGAAAAAAGAAAGATAGAAAGGGAAAATAATGCCTTATATAACGGCATAATCGAAGAAACGAAAGCTGATAAAAAAGAAAACGAAAAGATGTATAACCGGGCGATGTCGGAAAATTATCTCGATACTGCCGAGGCTCGTTCCTCTTTGGCTCAGTTGCGGGAAAGCAGTAAAAAACAGTTGGAATCTGCGACGAATAATCTTATTCGGAACGGTGCGACAGAAGAATCGAAAATAGCAGTGGCGTCCGGACTGAACCGGAATTATGCCGATGCCGCTTCCCGTATGGCCGGTTTAGCGACTAAATACAGGGAAGATGCGACCGATCGTTATTTACAACAGAAAGATAAATATAACTCTATTCTTTATAATGCTTGGATGAATAGAGCCAATATGAACGGGAATATCGGCAATTCCAAAGCGAATGCGGCAGCCCGGTATGGGAATATGGCTGCAGGGGCATTGAAAGAATTGGTCGGTACGGGCATTTTTAATTAAACAGGATAATATTTATGGAACGCAACAGAAATGAGAGAAGGAAAACAGGCTGGTTCGGTTTGAAAAGTAAAAATCCTGTTTCGGCATTGGGGCAGGAATTCCTTTCGGAAAAGAACCTTTATTCGCAAAAACGGGCAGATAATACAAAGGAAAAAGATGTGGTATCGGGTGCGAGTGAAAGCAAAGTAGAGGATAAATACATAAAGAAGGCTGGTTCGGATAAGTATGGGACGGATAAAAAAAACATTTTGAGTAAACGAGAGGATCTTGCTTTGTCGTGGAATATGGAAGAAGAAAACCCGGAAAAAATAGTCGGTTTGTTGTTGGAAACGGATTCGCAAACCCGATCGGAACGTATCAGGCAACATGAAAAAAATGCGAAAATATCGGCACTGTTCGGGATAATCGACCTGATAGGAAAAGGAATCGGAGCATGGTCGGGGATATCTCCTGAACCTGCCGGTTGGGAAATGGTAAACGGGGAATTGCAAAAAGCGGAACAGTTGCGGAAAGAGTCGAAAGAGGCGAAGGAACAGGAGTTTCAGACGGAGAAGGAAGAAGTACGAAAAGAAAATATCGAACGGGAAGAAGAAGCAGAGAAAAAAATATCCGGCCTGGAGAAAGATATTAGAGAGGGAAGCATCCCTTCGAAAGAGAAGCTTAACCTTGCGGAGGAAGCATTTGAACGGAAAGAGGCTTTTGCCGCCCGAAGAGAGAAACCGGTTTTACAGGGAAAGAGTCTCCGTATAAACCGAAAAAGCGATGCACAGGAAGGGCAGGTGGTTTCTAATGCCGAAGGGAAGCAGGTACGTCTCTCTCCGGCTCAGGTAACTTCGTTGTTGATATATGCCGAAAGACATGATTTATTGGATGCCTACTATCGGGCGAAAACGGACTTACAGCGCCGTATAGCTTTGGATATGGCGATACAGGGCGCTTATCTTCATGCCGAAAAAGAGAATGTACAAAGACAGTCCGGCAACAAGTAGGACTGTGGCGTATAGTTTTAAATCAGGTTTTCAATTTAACAGTTTTGCGATGCATGATTCGAATATCGGAAAAAGAATAGCCCGATTCGGAAACGGAAATCTTTTATTAAAAAAGGATTCACCGGACTCCTCTTTTAATCGGGGCGGGAGTGCGGAGAATCGGGAGTTATTGCTCCGGTGCGCCGGCTATTGGAATCTGTTGGGAAAAATCCGGTCCGAAAGACGGCGGAATTTACGGTATAAATACGGCGACCAATGGGGAGATTATATCGAGGATCCGGATAATCCGGGAAAAATCGTTCGTGAAGAGGTACTCATCTCCCGTCATGGAAGGATTCCGTTGAAACATAATTTTATCCAGCAGTATATCCGGAATATAATGGGGCAGCAACTCAGTAACAATACCCAAAGCGTAGTATATGCCCGGAGCGAAGATGATACCCGGTTGAGCGAGATGTTGACCAACACTTTGCAAGCAGTGAATAAACTGAATGAAACCGACAAACTCGATATGGCGGTGTTCGAAGAATTGCTGCTTGCCGGAATAGCGGTGGTAAAGGTGCGTTTCGATTATTGGAGCACCCGGAATCGTTTTGATGGAAAATTGGAGTTGGTGAATATCAATCGGTTATTTTTCAATACCGACGTAGAGGACCCTCGTTTCAGCGATATTCGCCTTGTGGGTGAGATTCATGACTATACCATGGATGAGCTGCTGAAAAATTTTGCCCGGAGCCGCAGGGATGAAGAAGAGCTGCGGGGGATATACGGTAATTGCGGCCGGAATTATATCGTTTCGTGTTATGGTATGGAGAGCCGTAAATTGGAGGGGCTGGACTTTTTGTTCAATGATGCGGCCTCTTCCAAATGCCGGGTGATTGAAGTGTGGGAAAAACGGGGGCGTTGGGTGACGTATGTGCATGACTATTCCGACGGTACGGAGCAGATTACTGAATTGGAACAGGAGGAGATCGATAGGATAAATCGGGAGCGTATCGCCGCTTGTGAGGCGAAAGGTATTATCCCTGACGAATCGCTCCTATTGTACGCAGAACCCCGTTTCGAACATTATTGGAACGTGCGCTTTCTTACTCCCGACGGAATTTGTATCAAAGAGATGGAAACGCCGTATCTGCATGAGGAGCATCCTTATGTCTTTGCAGTGCTTCCGATGGTCGATGGAGAGATTAAAAGCGGGATAGGGGATTTGATAGATATGCAGCGTTATATCAACCGGTTGATCGTGATGATCGACTTTATTATGGGAGCCAGTGCCAAAGGCGTATTGATGGTGCCGGAAAGCGCTATCCCGGACGGATATAGCGTCGAAGATTTTACGAATGAGTATGTAAAAGCCAATGGTGTAATCGTTTATAAGCCGTCGGCTACGCGGGAAGTCCCTTTCCAGATATCTTCCAACAGTACGAATGTAGGGGCTTGGGAGATGCTTCAGCTTCAAATGGGATTGATTGAAAAAATTTCCGGTGTGTCCGGGGCTATACAAGGGCAATCCGTTAAATCGGGTACTCCTTCGTCGCTGTATGCTCAGCAAGCGCAGAACAGTATGATTAACTTAAAAGTACTGTTTACTTCTTTTAATCTTTTTTTGGGCAGTCGGGATGAAAAATTGCTTAAGGTGTTGATGCAGTATTATACGGAACGGCGGTATGTGGATATAGCGGGAAAATCTTACACGGAAACAGCTAAATATTACGATCCGGATATGGCGCGTAAAATTACCGATTTCAATATTGTGGTTTCCCAATCCTCCGATACGCCTGTCTTTAGACAGATTGCCGACGATATGTTGTTGGGATTGCTGCAAAGCGGGCAGATTCCGTTGGAGATATACCTGAATAATACTTCCATGCCTTTCGCCCAGAAATTGCTGTCTGACCTTAAACAGGCACAAGAAGCGGAGATACAACAGGAACAGGGAGTACAAACCGGAATAGAATGACAAGAATGGGAATAACCTGCGATATTGTATCCGGTGTGACTGCGATGGACTTTCTTGTCTTCGGAGTATGTAATGCCCGAATTTGCACTCCTTGTTGTCTGCTTTTGTTTTTGACTCTATTTTTGGAACAGAAGAGGATAATTCTCTTCGTTCGTGTGTTCGATTAACAGGAATGGAATTATGAATCGGAAAATCAGTTCTTCATTGCATATTTTTAACCGGTATCTCGAATTGAAAAATGAGTTGAAGGATGCCGGATTTTTACCCTATATATCCCGTCAATTTTTTTATGATATTCTTGCCGGAGAGTTTCATATATCCGTAAGATGGGCGAGGGAATTGTTGAATAAGGAGTTGAGAGCGCATGAGAAGCGTGACTGATGCGGATGCCGTATTGGAAGAAAACAAGCGTCGCACCCGGTTACGAGGAATGCTTTATAATCCTTATACAGGCGAAGGTTCGCCGGTAGCCCGGAAAAAATTTTTTCTTGATGAGGAGTCTGCAATGTGGCTGCCTGTCAAGGCTTTCGATGACCTTTTGGTGAAAGATATATCCCGTTGCGGAAATATAAGGAGTTATGCGTTCAAGCAGGGAATCGATTATCCTCTTCTGGTAAAGGAGGTTATCCGGGTGAGGATTCGGTATGATTTTGAATATTGGTGTGCGGCTTGCGTAAAGATACAGGATAAACTGTCGAAGAGAATGGTACCGTTTATACTCCGGGCGCCTCAGTTGAAATTGCTGAAAGTGATGCTGGACGATTTATGGGCGGAACGTCCGGTACGTGTAATTCTTCTAAAGGCTCGGCAGTGGGGAGGTTCTACATTGGTGCAGGTATTTATGGCATGGATACAGTTGTTTCATCGTACCTCGTGGCATTCGGTTATCGTAGCCGATACGGAGGACCAGGCTCGGAATATACGGGGAATGTATAGCCGATTGGCTCAATATCATCCGACTGAAATATTCGATATCCGGTTCAGGAATTTTGAAGGCTCGCAGAAAAATAAATGGATAACCGGCCGGGAGTGTGTAATTTATATGGGGTCCATGCAGAAACCCGATTCGATTCGTTCAGCCGATGTGATGATGGCTCATCTTTCCGAAACGGGATTGTGGAAAGCGACGGAAGGAAAGAAGCCTGAAGACCTCGTTCAATCCATTGCGGGAACCGTTCCTTTGGAGCCCTATTCCGTAATCGTAATGGAAAGTACAGCTAAAGGAGTAGGAAATTTTTTCCACAGGGAATGGAACAAAGCGGTTTCGGGAGAGAGCGGTTATACACCTGTTTTTGTCGCCTGGTGGGAGATAGATATGTACTCGCTTTCTTTTCCGGACGATTCTGCCTGTCTTGAGTTTATCCGCAGTATGAATGAGCAGGAACGCTATTTTTTCTCTTTGGGGGCTACTTTGGAAGCGATTCAATGGTATCGCCTTAAAAAACACACTGACAGTTATGACGATTGGCGAATGGGATGCGAATTTCCTACGACTCCCCAGGAAGCCTTTCAATCGACCGGTAACCGTGCCCATGCGCCTGTTTATATTCAGCGGATGAGACGTTATTGCAAACCGCCACTTTATAAAGGAGAGTTGTTTGCCGGGCAGAAAACCGGAGCGGGAGCTATCGATGATACCCTCTCCTTTCAAGATATTCCGGAAGGGAGCGTTTGGTTATGGGCTAAGCCGGATAAAGAGTTGCCGGTAAAATACCGTTATGTGGTGAGTATGGATATCGGAGGGAGAAGCGACCGTGCCGATTGGTCGGTACTTTCGGTGATAGACCGTTATTGCCTTATGGAGGGAGGAGTGGAAGAGTGTATCGGCACTGTCCGGTTTCATTTGGATCAGGATTTGGCGGTATGGAAAGCGGTTCAGTTAGCCAGATATTTTAATAACGCTTTATTGGTAGTAGAGGCTAATTCCTTGAATAGAAAAGGGACGGAAGGCGACCATACGCTTACTATCATGGATGAGATAAAAGGGTATTACGATAATCTTTATTATCGTACGGATCCTCAGAAAATTGTGGAAGGGGCTCCTGTGCGGTATGGCTTTTTTACCTCTGCCGCATCGAAAACCGATTTGGTGAACCAGATGAATATCCGGTTTCGGGAAGAGGGATATATCGAACGGGATGTGCGGGCGTTGGATGAGGCCGACCATTATGAAATGAAAAACGATGGCTCTTTCGGTGCAGTCGATGGAGAACATGACGATATTTACATGAGCCGTGCTATCGGATTGAAAGCTTCACGCCAGATGCCGCTTCCCTTTTTGACGGAACCGCATCCTTTGCATATATATAAAAATAACGGCGTCTGTAAGGAGAGTTTCTTTTGATATTTTTTCTTTTGGGGCTTATCGGTTAGCGTACGGAATACAGGAAGTTTGAATACCGCATGAAGCCTTCGTCTGTCGTACTTTTATCCTGTGATAATTCTGTCTGGGCTCCTTTCATGTATTGTTCTTTTTTACAAATGGGGTATATCCGAATATACATACATTTTTATCAAATAAAATAATCAGAATATGGAAAAAATTATTCAAAACAAAGAATCTGTTGTTCCGGCATCCGAAGCCGATATCGTTTCTGCGGAGTTACAGCCCCGTTGGAAAACCCGTTATCTGAAACGTTATCCGGATGCCTCCGTTGTTGACGATACGGAGTTGGAGAACCTGTTTTACGAAGATTATGATACTGCGATGGAGCAATTGAAAAATCTTGTAGAAGATAACAGGGCTCTCTATAAATTGATCGTAGAAAATCCGGAAACAGGAATTTTATTGAAAGAACTTATCTCCGGGACCCCGTTGAGGGTAGCGCTTATCCGTGCGAATCTTATTCCGGAAGAACCGTCCGCAGAAGATGAGGATTACCAGGCTTACATAGATGCTGTGAATGAGCGGAAAGTGCAGATGCGCCGAGCTGAAGAACAGAAGAAAATACGTGAGAAGAACCGGAAAAAGAGTGAGTCCGAAGTTGCTGATTTTTTTGCATCCAAAGAAATGGATGAAGAGGAAGCGGAACGGTTTATCGATTTTGTAGATAATGTTTTGTTGGGAAATATAACCAATGATATTTATGATAAACAGTTGTTGGAGAAATTATGGCATGCCTTTAAATACGAGGAGGAGATCCGTAATGCAAGGGAGGCAGGAGTGATAGAAGGACGTAATGCACAGATAGAAACCCGCCGTTTAAAAGCTGCCGGCAGCAGTGACGGATTGCCCGGAAGCGGAAATGCCGTTGTAGCAGATATTCCCCGTAAGAAGGGATATATCGAACGGTTGATGAGTGATGATGCCTATTCTTATTAATAATATTAACTAAATATTTTATCGCAATGAAAAATCGAAATCGTATTATTTTTTCTTCAGTCGCTATTTTATTATTCGTCGCAGCCTTTTTGTCGGGTTGGTCCATCGAGGGGTGGATGTCGGGAATTGTCTCTGCTTTTGCCGGGATAGTAGGTATTCCTTTGTCCGATACTCCTACAACTCATGCGGTAGAATCCGAAACCGAACGCATTAATATCGAAGATATCTCGAAAGATGTGACGAACATGTTGCCTTCACGTACTCCGTTGGATACGATTATGCGGAATAGCCGTCACAAACAGAAAGCCGCTTCTCAGAAGATAGGCTATTACCAGGCTTCGTACAAACCTATCTGCGATTATCTCGATTCCACGGTTTCCGGAGCGGGAAATACCTCTTCTGCTCCAGCATCGGCTTATGCCTACGATTCGGAAACGCCTAATGAGTTGACCCGGATTTTCGTGCAGGTGAAAAATCCGGATATTTGGCGGGCTAACGATACCCTCTTGATGCGTGACCTTACACTCCCGGGGAGTAAGGGAAATGCTGTAATCGGAGGGACAGGTACTCATCAGGACGATGTTATGTTTTATGTCGCTAAAAAAGACGGAGCGGTGCTGGAGCTCGTACCGATTGGAGGTGTGAAAGGAAAAGCGGGGGGAAGTAATCCGGATAAATTTGTCGTACCCGATTTCAATGCGACCGACGGATTGATTCGAATGGGACAAGCTAAGAGCGAATTGGCTATTTCAACGGATCCGTTTGCCCTCTATCCGACTGTTTCATGGCAATATTGCCAGAATTTTATGGCGCAAATAGAGGAATCCACTTTCCAGAAGATTACGAAAAAGGAGGTTAATTGGGGATTCTCCAATTTCGAAGTGGTCAATATTTTGAGTATGAAAATGGAAATGGAGCTTTCGATGCTTTTCGGACAAGGCGGCGAATATACCGAAGGGAATGACCGTACCTATTTTACCAGAGGAATTACTCGGGATATCGATAAAGTATTGACCTATGGTTCCGGCTCTTCAGGAGATAGAACGATTACCCGCGACCAATATAACGGTTGGTTGAAAGATGTTTTCGATGGAAATAACGGTTCTACAAACCGTATTCTGTTTGCCGGCTCCGGACTTATTAAATCGCTTTCTTGCGTAGATGAGTTTCAGAAAAATATGGGGGCTATCGAAAAAGACGGCTCTTTGGGAGTGGATGTCAGAAAAGTACAAACCTATTTCGGAACATTGGATATCGTTTTGGCTCCTTTGTTCAGGGAAGCGGGCTGGGAAGATTGCGGATTGATTCTCGATATGGAACATATTACAAAACATGAATTTATTCCGATGAGTGTGAATGAACTGGACCTGAAAAAATCAGGACAAAAGAATGCGGATGCCCGCGTTATTCAAGAAGTTTCCTGTTTGTCGCTTCGCTATCCGGATTGTCATGCAATCATTAAACCCAAAGCATAATTCATTAAAAGATAAATGTCGATTCTGGGTTTTTATAATAAATTCAGGATAACACCGATTTTTATATGAATATTCCCGGCACACAAATGCCGGGAATATTCGTTTATTGATTTTATCCGTTTTTTTACTTGCTTAGTAAAATATCCATGCATTTATGAAGGCTCTCTTTCCAATCCGGTGTCTTTACTCCGAATACGCTTTTTATTTTCCTTTTGGACAGAACACTGTAAGCGGGGCGTTTGGCCGGAGCCGGATATTGTGAAGAGGGAATCGGGTTTACTTTGCAGTTCAGCCCTGCATAACGCATAATTTCTACTGCAAAATCATACCATGAACATATTTTATCATCGGTATATTGGTATAGTCCGTATAATTCTCTTTTCGGTTCGTCGAGAATTTTATTTGTAATGGTTATGATTGCCAATGCCAGGTCTTCTGCATAGGTAGGAGAGCCGATCTGGTCGTTCACTACATTGATACTTTCTTTTTCGTTGCCTAATCTCAGCATGGTCTTTACGAAATTATTCCCGAATTCACTGTATAGCCATGCTGTGCGGATGATGATTCCCCTGTCGTAAGAAAGTACGTGCCGTTCACCGTGTAATTTAGTCGTGCCATATACGGTTTGGGGATTCGGTGAAGACTCTTCCGTATAAGGTTTTTTGGCTGTACCGTCGAATACATAATCGGTCGATACGTGAATAAAAGGAGCCCAATGTTTCGCGGATTCCATAACAAGGTGCTGTACTGCCGTCGCATTGATTAATTCTGCTTTATCGGCATCGTTTTCCGCTTTATCGACGGCTGTATAAGCTGCACAATTAATCGTACAAACAGGAGAGTGGGCATTAAAAAAAGCGTTCAATGCTTTTGGATCAGTAATATCCAATTCTTCTACATCCGTAAAAATTAATCGGTAATTACTCAGCAAAGAAGATAATTTTTTTAATTCATTACCTAATTGCCCGTTTGCTCCTGTGATAATTATATTATCCATGGATTTGTTAATTTGGTAGTTCTTCTTTTTGCGGATCTAAAAGTATTTGATGAACAACGATAATTCCTGTTGCAATAAAAATTCCTAAAAAAAAGCATCCGATTGTAATTAATTTTTTATTGGGACTACTTGCTCTTTCTGGAATTTGTGCAGGAATAATTATGGTAGCAATGGGTGTTTCTTTTTGCAATCTGAATTTTAAATATTCTACCTGTTGAGCGGTTTGGTTATATATATTATATACTAAATCTCTTTCATTCTTTAGTTTTTCGATTCGGACTTTCAGCACTTCACTGGTAATATTCCGGTTACGGTCTGTGGCTAAAGCCAGTCGTTCTTCGGCTTCATCGTATTGTTTTTTTGCTTCGGTTAACAATTTTAGTTGATAATTTAAGTCTTGACGGACTTTTGTAGTTTGATAATCAATCATATACCGCTGAAGTTTTGTCACCATTGAATCTGCAACTAAAGCAGAAACAATAGGATCTTGCATTTTGGCCTCTATGTTAATTAAATTGTTTTTTTTATCGATTTCCATATTTAATCGGCCAGCAAGAGATACAATAAATTCTCTGTAAGTCGGTCCTAGATCAAAAATCTCTTTTTTTTCTTCCTTAGTTTCTTCTGTTTTTCCTAAATGGGTTATCCAGCTGATAAGCGTGAAAGGGGCTTTTATTATATGATTCCACCAGGGAGAGCGGTTGTAATTAGTTAAATAATCCATTAATTCATATTGTTCGCCTTTTTCTGTCGTTATAAGAATATCAGTGAATTCTAACAAAAAAGGAGGACTTTTTATAATCTCAGGATAAATAGCTTCGGTCAAACCGCTTTTATTTGTTGATATATCGTTGATTCCTGCTAAACTGGCAAGTCCTGATAAATTATTTAAGTTATTGGAGTTATGTTTCGATTCAGAAGCAAATACGATTTTGGTTGTATATTCTTTGGGAATGCTGAATGATATGATAATTCCGATAATTCCGGCAACAATAGCATATTTAGCAATAAATTTCCATCTTTGCAAGATTACTTTTGCAAGTTCGACTAAATCTATTTCTTCTTTTTTATTAATTTTTATCTCTTCACTCATAGTTTTTTATTTATCCTATTTGGTGATTGAGGTTATCATAGCTGCCATGGATACGGCGGAGTTTAGCATGCTGATAACTTCTCCTGCACCCATCGGACGGCGGTTTGCCGATTTCATCGGAACAACGATTTCGCAACCCGGTTCCACTTTTGGATAGCGTTTGTAGAAAAATCCGTTTTTTGTTGCCGTAACATGCCCGTTCATATAAATTACGTAAGGGCGTTTCCTTGCCCGTTCTACATACCCTCCTGCCTGTGAAATGTAATCTTTTATATTGCTTTTATTCCGGTAGGTAACAGTATTGGGATAAAGGACGGCTCCATTGATTTTTACCGTATTCAATTTTTCGGGGATAACTAAAACGTCGCCTTCCTGCAATACGAGGTCGTTTTCTCCTCCTGGATTCGCTAATGCAGCTTCTAAATCGATCCCGACTGTGTACATGGTTTTTTTATCGTATGCGATGGTATCGTTTTTAGTCGTGGTATTGGCGTCGATAGCCAGTTTGGCGAGGGTTTCTTCCCGGGCTAAGTCGCTGACGGTTTTCATCCTTCGCAAATTGGCTCCTTTGATATAGGCATCCGGAGTAACCCCTCCCGATTTGGCAACCAAATCGGATAGCCGTTCTCCTCGTGATGTGATTACGTATTCCCCTGGGAACAAAACTTCTCCTCCGATATTGACAATTTGTTGTTGTTGGTATCCGGGAGAACGGCGTACATAAATCTCATCGAATGGTTCCAATATGAAAGATGCCGCAGTAGGGTCTAATGTAAGGTCTTTATTGATACTGAATTCGAATTCCTGGGCCGTTTGATTGGTAAAAGTCGTTGCTTTGGGATCTTTAATGCGCCTTGCTACCATAATTTTGGCTTCGGAGGCCGATTCTTTCAATCCCCCTGCTAACAAAATCGCATCGGCAATCGTCATATTTTCCCGGTATTGGATAGTATCGGAAAGGCTTCTGGTAATTTCAGGTGTAATTTCGGTAGTGTAATCGAAATCTAAATGGTCCCCGTGTTTTTTTACTTTTTGTATTTCCAGCTTACGGACAAGGGCTGCAAATTCATCTTGGGATTCGATTCCTGAAAGATCTACATCTTTGTATTTTTCATTGTATATGGCGATGTAATCGATTGTATTCTTCGGTTCGATAGGAGCTTTATTGACCTCTCCCCTTACGAGAATATAATAATTTTCTTTCAGTTCATGAACGGAAGGAATATATATTTCATCTTCTGCCTGTAAAGGTATATCCGGCTCTTCTCCGTTTAAAATGGCTTTCAGGTTGAGAGGAATTACTTCGAAAGTAAAGTCGGGGCGCATACGGGTTATTTGAGCCCGGGATGTGAAAGCGTCTCCTTTTAATCCTTCTGCTGTTTTAATCAGGTTGCTTACTGTGTTGGTGCGTTCCGATAGTTCATAATTGCCTGGGCGCCATATGGCTCCTTTTACGGCAATTCTGTTTTCGTACATTTGTATCGTTTGTCCGACATGAATGCTGTCGCCGTCTTGAATCTGGAATCCGGGAAAGTTATCGTTTTCTACCGTGTAAATCTGGTAACGGCTGCCGTTTTTACGGTATACCTGAAGGTTATCCGTATAGGCGTCGCCTGTAAAATTACCGGCATAGCGAATCAAATCGGCTAATGTTTCTCCTTTTTTTAGTTCGAATATCCGATTTCTTTTGATTTTCCCGTTGATAGTCGCTAAATTTTGGTAAGGGCCGATAATAATGATATCGTTATCTTGTAAACGGATATTTCCCTCTAATTTTCCGTTTAACAAATAATCGTAAATATCGAGTGTCGCAATTTCTTTATTGTCTCGATATACTTTAATATCCCGTAATGTACCGATTTCGTTGATTCCTTTTGCGGCATATAAAGCATTGAATAAAGAAGCTACCGAAGGAAGGGTATAGGTTCCCGGTACTTCGGCTTCTCCTACGATATTGACTTTAATACTGCGGATTTGCCCTAAAGAGAGTTTTACATGTACGCTGCCGTCTCCCTCTTCCAATCCTGAGTAGATTTGGGAGAGACGTTGATAAATTCGTTGTTCCGCTTCCGGAACGGTTAATCCCGCTAAATGAATAAGACCGGCATCTTTCAGGTAAATTGTCCCGTCCGGAGAAATTTTTTGCTGATAATTGGCTTCCGAAGCACCCCATACATCAATGATTACCTCGTCGTTAGCAGCGAATTTATAATCGACAGGAGTGGGCATGTTGTAGTCCGGTTCGAAAGTAAGAATCGCTGAAGTGAAAATTTCCCGGCCGAATACCATCTTGTCGATGGAATCCTGACGTTTCTTCATGACCTCTTTTTCAGCGATGATATCTTCTAATTTTTGCCGTTCCCGGTCGATTTCGGAAGTGGATAATGTATTGAATGATCCCAGCGTTCCTTTGTTATCGCTTTTAAAAATGGAAGAAAGCCCTTTATCCGTATTGTTGTTAGGAGAAGAAAGAATATCGGAAATATCGGCATTTCCTCCCAATTGCGATTT
Organism: Candidatus Avirikenella pullistercoris; assembly: GCA_018710935.1. Lineage (GTDB taxonomy): Bacteria > Bacteroidota > Bacteroidia > Bacteroidales > Rikenellaceae > Avirikenella > Avirikenella pullistercoris. Next base: position 30,863 of record DVIX01000048.1, read on the forward strand.
GATCATCTCTTCCGTAATTCCCATCGATTGTGCTTTTTTCAACATATCGCTGGTTTGGGCGGAAAGATAAGGAGTGAAACAAACAAACGACAACAAGAATAAAATGTCTTTTATAATTATCCTTTGTAAGGTTTTTTTCGGCATATAAAAATTATTTTATTAATAAGGTCTTGTCTGCAAAAGTAAAACTAATTAATGTATAATGCAAAATATTAAACGCAGGAATAGGGTTTCTATTATCTCTTTCCCATTATGTTCCGATTAAAATATTATATTTGCAGCATATAAATCGGGATTATGGTAAAAAAATTTTTATTGTTGTTATTGCTGGGGATATCCGTTAATGTTTTGAAAGCCCAATCGTATGTAAAATTGAATGGGTTGTACGCTTTGGTGGGGGTTATCAATCCTTCGATAGAAATGCCGCTTGCCGATAAGTTGACCTTCCAGATGGAAGGAATGTACTCTCCTTGGAAATCGGTAAATAGTCGTCCGATGCATTTCGGTATATTTCTGAATGAAGTAAGATGGCATACGAAAGAGAGTTATAAAGGTTGGTATTTAGGAGTTTCTGCCGGGATGCAGGGATTCTATATGGCAAAAGATGATCAGAAAAATTGTAAAGGATGGGGAATCCTGATAGGAGCTACTACCGGTTATCAGTGGAAATTATCCGAACGGTTAATGTTGGAAGCTTTTGTGGGGTATGGCTGGCAACATAGCTGGTATGTAGGATATTCGCCCGTTACCGGGGAAGAGATATTCCCTTATAATAAATCGGCCGAATGGCTCCCGTATAAAATAGGCTTGAATATCGGTTACAAATTTTTTGATCCGAATAAGAAAAAGAAACGCAAATAAATATTGTTTTAAAGGGCAGGTGTTATTGCATTGCCATTGATTTAAGAAGCTGTTTAAATTTTATTCAAAAATAATTTTATGGCAGCGATATGCAGCATGGCTTCGTGCGTATCGGCCCTGTATTCATAGTCAATGGTCAGTCTCCTGAAGTTCTCGAGCCATGAGAAAGTGCG
>DVIX01000049.1 GCA_018710935.1 Candidatus Avirikenella pullistercoris
AAGTGAAGCGACCACCTATATCAACGATATTATCGACGAAGCGAAAATGACTGCCAACAAAGAGGCGAAGCGTATTGTCGTACAAACTATTCAACGGGTAGCTACCGAATCGGCTATCGAAAATTCCGTTACCGTATTCAATATCGACAGCGATGAAATAAAAGGCCGTATTATCGGTCGTGAAGGGCGTAATATCCGTGCATTGGAAGCAGCGACCGGAGTGGAAATTATTGTGGATGATACTCCGGAGGCGATTATCCTTTCCGCTTTCGATCCGGTAAGACGGGAAACGGCCAGATTGGCGCTTCATCAATTAGTTACCGACGGCAGAATCCATCCGGCCAGGATTGAGGAAGTCGTAGCCAAAGTGCAGAAACAGATTGAGGAAGAGATTGTAGAAGTAGGTAAACGTACGGCTATCGACCTTGGAATCCATGGATTGCACCCCGAATTGATTCGTTTGATCGGAAAGATGAAATACCGTTCTTCATATGGACAGAACTTGCTGCAACACTCCCGCGAGGTGGCGAACCTTTCTGGTATCATGGCCGCTGAATTGGGATTGAATCCGAAATTGGCAAGGCGTGCCGGATTATTGCATGATATAGGAAAAGTTCCCGATGAAGAACCGGAATTGCCGCATGCTATTATCGGTATGAAATATGCAGAAAAGTACAAAGAAAAACCAGAAGTGGTAAATGCTATCGGTGCACATCATGATGAAATAGAGATGACCAGTTTGATTGCTCCTATCGTACAGGTTTGCGATGCTATTTCCGGGGCTCGTCCGGGAGCTCGCCGCGAAGTGGTGGAATCTTATATAAAACGGTTGAAAGAGATGGAAGACCTGGCATTATCTTATCCGGGAGTTTTGAAAACTTATGCGATTCAGGCAGGGCGCGAATTGCGGGTAATCGTAGGAAGCGAAAAAATATCCGACCAGGAAGCCGATACGCTGTCGCATGATATAGCTAAAAAAATTCAGGATGAGATGACCTATCCCGGACAAGTTAAAATTACGGTCATTCGGGAAACACGCTCTATCAGCTACGCAAAATAGCTTGATTAGTTTTGGATATTGTAAAATGAGAGGGAGGTATATAAATACCTCCCTCTCATTTTGCATTAAGTAGCTATTTTATAAGCCGAATTCAGAACATTTGTAGTATTTGGGTGTCGTATAATGAAAATTTAAAATTTTTTCATACATTAAATCTCCCCTATCTTTAATATCGAATTTAAAACTATAAACTCATGTGTCAATTTGGCGAAAAGATAAAACAATTACGCAAGCAGGCCGAATTAAGTGAAGCAGAACTTGCTCAAAAAAGTATGTTAACGCAGGAACAGTTAACAGCCATAGAAGATAACACTCTTATTCCTTCCATATCTATTTTGATAAAAATATGCCGTGCGCTGAATGTTTCAGTCAGTGTATTGCTGGACGGAACGGAATCCGAACCTATATCCATAACCCGTAAGCAGGACCGCCAAGAGAGCATCAGCTTTTCCAACGGACAAGCGACAGGCGGCTCCCCTACTCATCACAACATGAATTTCTTTTCTTTAGCTCCGACCAAAACGAACCGGACTATGGAACCGTTTGTAATTGAAGTCAGAAAAGACGATGATCCGGCAGATAATTTTTCTTCTCACGAAGGCGAAGAGTTTGTTTACGTTGCAGAGGGGGAAATAGAACTGACTTACGGAGATAAGAAAAATATTCTGAAAACCGGCGATTCGGTTTATTATGATTCTATTGTCCCGCATCAAATCAATTCCCTTACAGAGGTATCAAAACTGGTAGCAGTAATGTATATGCCATGGTAATTTCGAAATATTAACGGGAGAATAAAATGGAATTGATTGAATATACCTTGGGAGGGATGCTCGAGAAATATGCATCTGAAATTCCTGACCATGAATTTATCGTTTATCCAGACCGTGATTTACGGTTTACATATAAAGAGTTCGATAAAAGAACGGATGACCTTGCCAAAGCTCTTTTATACATCGGGGTAAAAAAGGGGGATAAAATCGGTGTTTGGGCAAAAAATGTTCCGGATTGGCTGACTTTGATGTTTGCTTCTGCAAAGATGGGGGCCATATTGGTTACAGTAAATACGAATTACAAGTTGGCAGAAGTCGAATATTTGATGTCCAATGCGGATATACATACTATGTGTGTAACTGCCGGATATCGTGACAGCGATTTCGTTAAGATGATATACGAACTTGTGCCGGAACTGAAATCGGACGATCGTGGAAAATTAGTATCCGGGAAATTTCCCAAACTCAAAAATTTAGTATATATCGGGCATGAGAAGCTAAGAGGAATGTATAATACTTCCGAACTTATCCAGTTAGGAAGTAATCTGGATGATAAAGAGCTTAAAAAGGCTAAAGCGGAAGTTTCCTGTTACGATGTCGTAAACATGCAGTATACTTCGGGAACGACGGGATTTCCGAAAGGAGTGATGTTGACGCATCATAATATTGTAAACAATGGGAATACAGTTGGCGATTGCATGCATTATACCCCGAAAGACCGGGTTCTGACCTGTGTCCCCTTATTCCATTGTTTCGGATGCGTATTGTCCGTATGTGCGACAGTAACGCATGGCGGTACTTTGGTAATGGTGGAGGATTTCGACCCCTTGGTTGTTCTTGCGTCTGTGGAAAAGGAAAAATGTACGGCTTTGTATGGTGTGCCGACTATGTTTATAGCCGAATTGAATCATCCGATGTTCGACCTTTTCGATCTCACTTCATTACGGACGGGGATTATGGCAGGAGCCCCCTGCCCTATCGAATCTATGAAACAAGTGATGCAGAAAATGCATTGTAAAGATATTATCAGCGTGTACGGGCTGACGGAAACGTCTCCGGGTATGACAGCAACAAGGGTTACCGATACTCCCGAAATAAGGGCTACAACCGTAGGGAAAGAATTTCCGAATGTTGAAGTAAAGATATTGGATCCGGAGACGAACGAAGAATTGCCGCGTGGTACACAAGGAGAAATATGCTGCCGGGGATATAATGTTATGAAAGGATATTACAACAACCCGGAAGCGACAGCAGCGGTAATCGACGAAAATAATTTTCTACATTCCGGCGATTTGGGAGTGATGGACGAAGAAGGATATTTGCGTGTTACCGGACGTATTAAAGAGATGATAATCCGTGGCGGAGAAAATATCTATCCGCGTGAAATAGAAAATTTCCTTTATAAAATGCCGGAGATTGAGGCCGTAGAAGTCGCTGGTTTGCCCAGCCCGAAATATGGCGAACAAGTAGGAGCTTTTATTCGTGTAAAAACGGGATATACGCTTACGGAAGAAGACGTTAAGGTATTCTGTCGCGGAAATATCGCACGATACAAGATACCGAAATATATCTTTTTTGTAGATTCGTTTCCCATGACTGCAAGCGGAAAAATTCAGAAATATAAATTGAAGGATGTCGCTGCGGAAATAATGAAAACCAGAGGAGAAGAAATCGTGTAATTCTATCAGAGGTTATTCTAAAAAATAAAGCACATTAGTAAAAACTAATGTGCTTTATTTTAAAACGCTCTGAAGCATATTATTGATATATGCCCGATTTTAGTGCACCTATCTCTTTAGGGGTCAGGTAGCGCCAAAATCCACGTTGTAACCCTTTCTTGGTCAGACCGGCAAAATATACCCGGTCTAATTTTTGGACTTTATATCCGAAATGTTCGAATAATCGGCGGACAATGCGGTTTCTTCCGCTATGTATTTCTACTCCTACCTCTTTTTTGGAATCTCCGATAAAACTGATTTCATCAGCATAGGCTATTCCGTCTTCCAACTCTACTCCTTCGGCAATGCGTTCCATATCCTCTATGGATAAATTCTTATCCAAAAATACATGGTATATTTTCTTCTTTTGGTAGGAAGGATGAGTAAGTTCTTTGGTAAGGTCTCCGTCGTTGGTAAGCAGTAAAACTCCCATTGTGTTTTTATCCAAACGGCCTACCGGATAGATACGTTCGGGAACTTTTCCTTTCAGCAGGTCTATTACGGTACGTTCTGCGTTGGGGTCATCCAAAGTAGTTACATATCCTTTCGGTTTATTCATCAGGATATATACCTTTTTTTCTCCGTGAATAATCTCATCGTTGAAACGGATTTCGTCATTTGCACTTATTTTGGTTCCCAATTCTGTTACCACTACTCCGTTTACTTTGACTACGCCTGCTTTGATAAAATCGTCTGCTTCCCGTCGGGAACAAATTCCCGACATAGCAATATATCTGTTCAGGCGTATTTCCCTGTTAATCAACGGCTCCGTAAAAAATACCGGTTCTGTTTCTTTTTCTTTGTGAGCAACACGTTGTCGGCGTTCTCCATTACGGGGAGTATATTCCTGTTCTCTGCCGAACTCTCTTTTCTTTTCGGAACGTCCTTTCCTATACGGGTTTCTACGCTGTTCCCGCTCCCCGCTTTCGGCGTAAGATTCTTTTCTGTAATTCTCCTGAGGTTCGGAATTCCGACTGAATCTTCTGTTTCTGAGAGAACTTTCTCTTTCTGAATTTCTTTCCCTGCGGGGAGTTTGTTCATTGTCGTTATTGTTTCGGCGTATCCTGTTATTTCGGTCAAAATTGGGATTGAACGACCTGCGTTCACCTTCGCCATGCTCTTTGTAACGCGGAGTTCTGTCGTTGCTTTTTACAGTACGTGCCTCACGGCGGGAACTGTCCCTGTGATTCTTGAAGAAACTGTCGGGAGCGACTTCGTTTCTTCTTTCAAATTTTTTTTCCATCGGTAAAATTTAGTTTATATATAGTTCTCTCTGTAAATCGGCAACTAAAGGTAGTTTTTAGAAAATATAGGTTTTCTTCCTGCAATAGGTATAACAAAAATAATTCCGTTTTCTATTATTGCGGAAATATCGGTAAATAACGCGGCAAAGGTAATGAATTTTAGGGAATATGCATAAACTTATGCGTCTGAACGGAGATATTCCACCGAGGATGTTGTTTCGCATATTCCACAAGCTTTCCGATAACGGTTTCATATACGCTCCATTCGGGTTGCAGGTATAACAATGTTTTTTCAGGTACTTTAACGGCGCACTGCTCTGCCCAAACTATATCTTCGTCGTTTTGTACGATAACTTTCAACTCTCCGGCTTTTTCATAAATGGCTTCCAGCGGGGGCTGTTGGCGCTTGGGAGAAAGGCATATCCAGTCGAATGTGCCGCTAAGGGGGTGGGAACCGGATGTTTCCAGAAATATTTGTATTCGATGTTCTTTTAGTCTTTGCGTGATATAATCGAGCGGATACAACAATGGTTCTCCGCCTGTAATAACGATGGATTGCGCTTCGCAGGATAAGGCGCGTTTAACGATATCGTCTACCGGAACGGGCGGATAGATATTCGGATTCCATGTGCTTTTGGCATCGCACCATTTACATCCGACATCGCATCCTCCCAACCGTATAAAATAGGCCGGTTTGCCGGTATGAAAACCTTCACCTTGTATCGTATAGAAATCCTCTACTAAAGGAAGTAATTTTCCGCCTTCCAGTAGCTCTAACACATTATTGAATTTCATTATTCCTTGTCTTCGATATATATGTCTTTTAATTGGCGGCCACGCTCAGAATAATCGAGGCCGTATCCTACTATGAAATGATTTTCCGGCATCCGGATTCCTGCAAAATCTATTTTTATATCCTTTTTGCAGTTGTTGTATTTATAAATCAATGTCGCTATCCTGACCGATTTCGGATGATATTTACGTAAAGTTTCGTACAGTGTCTCTATGGTAATGCCGGTATCTACTATTTCATCCAACACGATGATGTCTCTCCCTTCTATGCTTTCATTGAGCCCTATCAGTTCTGTAATTTTACCGGTGGAGGAAACTCCTTGATAAGACGATAATTTGATAAATGAAATTTCACAATCGAATTCTATCTCTTTCATCAAATCTGCAGCAAACATGTAAACTCCGTTCAATATACCTATAAACAGAGGTACGTTGTCCCCGGAAAAATCTTTATAGCAGGCGTTGATTTTTCTGGCCGTTGCTTTGACTATATTGTGTATCTCTTCAGAAGTCAGATATAGCCTGAAAGAGCGGTCCAATATTTTGATTTTCTCCATTTCGCTATAATTATTACCTTTGCGAAGGTAGATATAAATTTTATAATTTCCTTATCAAACATTAAAATGTATGATAACGGAATTAAAAACATAAAAATACAATTACATGGAACCTAAAGTTAGTATTATTATGGGCAGTACTTCCGACTTGAAAGTCATGAGTGAAGCTGCCAAATTTTTCGATGAGATGGAAATTCCGTTTGAAATAAATGCGTTGTCGGCACACCGTACTCCCGGAAAAGTTATGGAATTTGCAGCGAATGCCCATAAAAGAGGGGTTAAAGTCATTATCGCCGGAGCCGGCGGAGCAGCTCATCTACCTGGTGTTATTGCGGCACTTACTCCGCTTCCTGTAATCGGAGTACCCATCAAATCGTCCAATTCGATTGATGGTTGGGACAGTATTTTGTCCATTCTTCAGATGCCTTCGGGAATACCGGTTGCGACAGTAGCTCTCGACGGTGCTAAAAATGCGGCTATCCTCGCTACACAAATCATGGCGACGGGCGATGCCGGCCTTCAGGAAAAAGTAATCGCTTTTAAAGCCGATCTGGCAAAAAAAATAGAGGCTGCCAATAAAGAACTTTCGGAAGTGAAATTCAAGTTCAAAGTCAATTAAGGCAATTTGCCAGTATCAAATAACCGGGACAAACGCTTGTCCCGGTTATTCTTATTATATGGATTATTGTATGCTTCTTGATTATAAGGTATCGTAAGCGGTCTTTAATTGATGCATCGCTTGTTCTATAACGGAACGCGGAGAACCGACATTGATGCGCATGTGGCATTCACCTTCTTCTCCGAAATCGGTACCGCTATTCAGACCTAATTTGGCTTTTTGAATCAAAAATTGTTGCAGATCGGCATGAGTCATTCCCAATTCACTGAAATCCAACCACAACAAAAAAGTAGCTTCCGGCGGAATACATTTGATTTTCGGGGTATTCGTACGCAGAAAATCCAGTACATATTCAATGTTTGTCCGAATATATTCCATGCAGCAATCCAACCATTCGTCTCCGTTGTTATACGCTGCCCGTAGCGCAACAGCACCGAAAATATTACCCTGATCGACATGAATTTGGTTGGCACAATTCCGGTACATTTCATGCAGTTCGGGATTGGGAATAATAGCAACGGCAGTGGAAAATCCGGCTATATTGAATGTTTTGCTCGGAGCGACATAAGTTAGGGTAATATTTGCAATCTCTTCGGATAAAGAGGCAATATGAATGTGGCGATTAGGTTTTAATATCAAATCGGAATGGATTTCGTCGGATACGATATATACTCCGTGTTTCAGGCATAAATTTCCGATACGCAGCAGCTCTTCCTTTGTAAATACGCGTCCTGTAGGATTATGGGGATTGCATAAGATAAACAATTTCGCTCCTTCCAATTTTTGGTCTAAGTCTTCGAAATCAATCTCATAACGCCCGTCGATAATCTTTAACGGGTTATTTACGACTACTCTTTTATTGGCTTTTATCGTACGTGCGAAAGGAGGATAAACAGGCGGTTGAATCACTATTTTATCTCCTTCTTCCGTAAAACTTTTAATCCCGTACGATAACCCGCAAACTACACCGGGCGTAAAGTCCAGCCAATCTAAAGATACATTCCAGCCGTTTCGGCGAAAAAGCCATGAACGTACGGCTTCATAGTAATAATTGCAACGGAAACTGTACCCGAAAATGGGATGTTCCAGCCGTTCTTTAAGAGCATTGATAATGAACGAAGGTGTTCGAAAGTCGGTATCGGCAATCCATAGCGGTAATATATCACGGGTACCGAATATCGCCTCGGTATGATCGTATTTTTCGCATACGGTACCGTTACGGTCAATAATCTCGTCAAAATTGTATTTCATTGTTGGGTCGGTTTTTAGTATTGAAACGGGCGTTCCGTTTTAATTTGATTTTTATATCGGTTATCTTCAATTAATGGTATGTCTTGTTATTTTGTCGTACAAATATACGATTATTCTGAAAAGCAGGAAAGTCGGTAAACATCGTTTTAACCCTTCGGATAAACACAAAATATATAAAATCGGGATAGAGATGAAAAGTTTCCGAAAAACATCTTGATTGGCAGATAAAAAGAGATTACCTTTGTAAATTATCCGGTTCGGACAATCGATAAATTTTTAAAACGACTTAAAAATAAAACAAAATGAACAAAGGTCCTATTTCACAATTTATCACTCATCATTACCGCCATTTTAATGCGGCAACATTAGTCGATGCAGCGAAAGGTTATGAAGCCCACATTAATGCAGGTGGGAAAATGATGATTACAATGGGCGGTGCCATGAGTACTGCAGAATTAGGGGTATCGCTTGCCGAGATGATCCGTCAGGGCAAAGTGGATATCATTACCTGTACCGGAGCCAATCTGGAAGAAGATATTATGAATCTGGTTGCACACGATTACTACAAGAGGGTTCCCCATTACCGGGATTTGACGCCTGAACAAGAACGGGAATTGTTAGATCAGGGATTGAATCGTGTTACCGATACCTGTATTCCGGAGGAAGAGGCATTTCGCCGCTTGCAGAAACATATTCACGAAATATGGAAAGATGCGGATAACAAAGGCGAACGCTATTTCCCGCATGAATATATGTATAAAATGCTGAATAGCGGTGTTCTGAAACAATATTACCAGATAGATCCGAAAAACAGTTGGATGCTTGCGGCAGCGGAACGTAACCTGCCGATTATCGTTCCGGGTTGGGAAGACAGTACAATGGGGAATATATTTACATCCTATGTTATTAAAGGCGATCTGAAAGCATCTACTGTAAAGACGGGTATCGAATATATGATATATCTGACAGAATGGTACCGTGCGAATAGCGGCGGGAAAGGCGTAGGATTTTTCCAGATTGCCGGAGGTATTTCGGGGGACTTCCCTATTTGTGTAGTGCCTATGATGTATCAGGACCTTGAATGGCATGATGTTCCTTTCTGGAGTTATTTCTGTCAGATTTCAGATTCTACTACTTCATACGGTTCGTATTCCGGAGCGGTACCTAATGAAAAAATTACTTGGGGAAAACTCGATGTGGACACTCCGAAGTTTATTATCGAATCGGATGCGACTATTGTAGCTCCTCTCGTATTCGCTTATATTTTAGGCTGGTAAATAATATCTTATCCTATAATTGAGAAAGGCAAGGTTATTTTTAACCTTGCCTTTTTATTTATCTTTTGGGTTCATGAATAAAAACGGCAGCGCACCGATAATGTAAGGTGCGCTGCCGTACTAAAATAATATAATGTGCAGAACGGTGTTATCTTACTGGTGCGGAGAAGTTTTTAATAGGTACCATCATAGCAGGGAAGCACATATCTAAATACTCTCCTTCATTAGTATAAGTAACTGCCCATATTTTATCTCCGTTATCATTGAATGCATGTAAAGCATTGTATGCTGCTTGTCCTCCAAAACCTTTTATTCCGGAACTGATAAGTTCTCCTCTTGTCGGTTCGTAATAAAGAGCAGTAGCATATGGACAATAATCATCCATGTCTGCTTTTGCTTTAAATTCGGTTGTAACAGTACCAGTGGTTATATCATATTTTGTAATTGATGAAGCTAAACTGCTACGTCCTCCCGGAGTGAAATATAATGCATTTTCTTTGGTAGAAGCTGCCCATGCCACTTGTTTCCAAGTCGCGGAATAGAAACCTACCTGTGCGGAAATTTCTTTTGTTTCTGTTGATAAATCTTTGGGATTGATACACAAAAGGGTTTTCATTGAGTTTCCGCTATAATTACCATCAGCAGCCCATATATTACCGTCTTTACTTTGTACGAAACCTACTTGTGCCCCGCCTAAATCGATAGGTTCGCTGTTTTCATTGAATCCTTCTGCCTTATATGCGATAGCCCTGCCATTTGAAATTATGAATATATAACCGTCTGTAACTAAAACATTTCTTGATCCGCTTTCCGTTCCTTTTACAGCTTGTGTTCCGATAGAGAAATTGCCTCCGTTCAATTCTACGATATAAGCTCCGGATTCTGTCGTTATAACGCCTTGTTCGGGAGTAATACCTGCAAATGCTCGAACTTGAGCATCACCGAGCCCATTCACACTTTTAACGGCATGAATAAAATCTCCTGTCGTAGCGTTGAAAGAAGAGAAGCCTACACCGGCTTGCGGGTAAGAGCCTATTACGTAAAGTACTCCCGCCCAGTTAGCGATATATTGGCTTGTAGTGCCGAATTGAGTATAATCGCCGATAATGAACCGATCTACGGTATTTGTTCCGAATATATGTCGATTGATACCCCGTGCGCTTTCTGCCCCGGTCATATTGGGTTCATTGAGAATATAGACCCCGTCGGAAGTATAAACATTTGCACTGACTCCTTTGGTTACCTCTTCTCCAGTAATGGAATATTCAGCAGGAATCGAATAACTTACCGTATGGTTTCCTGCTTCTGTAACATAATTGAATTCCAATCCTTTCGCTCTAAGAGTTCCGTCCACATACCATTTTACCATATTCGGGTCTAATTCCTGGCTTTCCACTTCTATCCGATAAACTTTTTCGATACCTACCGGGAGTTCACTATAAAACAGATTGTCAGCTTTATAGGTAATTTTTTTCTCTTCCGGAACTAAAGATTCTTCACCTACTACCAAATATCCATCATCATTGGTTGCAATGGACAGCAGGTCGCTTCCTACCCCGAAATTCACGTCCCCTTCATAAATAGTACTTCCGTCTTGTGCCGTTATGGTAAGTTCGATGTCTTCTTTATAAGGCTGTTGCGAATCCCCCTCTCCTTCAACTGTTCCTGCAGAAGCACTGATGATATCCGTGAAAGAATAATATATCGTTTTCTGCAATTTTGCAGAGGTTGCAGCATAGGTCTCCGTTCCGGAATTCAAATCTGCAGCAGTAAGAGTAATAATCGGAGCATTCGGAATGGTCAGACTCGCTCCCTCTCCGACACTCTGGTCCACATCTATCGACACCTTGAATGAAACATGGTGCATGTCGAGTTCGATGCTCTTAACAGTTTCTTCTATTTTTTGAGTTGTAGAGGTATAATAACGGTCTATTGCCGGACGGGTGTAAACAGTTCCGTCGGTTGCAGCAGCCTCGGATGAAGAAAGCCCTGTCATTTCTGTTTCATCGTAAACAAAACCGTCTGTAATTGCAGTTCCGAACGGTTTTCCATATACTCCGGAGCCATCCTTGGCAATATTGTTTTGGGCTTCTCCGACCAATGTAGCAACGGCTTTATAACTGTCGCCTACTACCGCATTGAATTTAAGGTCAGCATAGTTATTGAAAAGACCGTGAGCGTAAGGTTTATATGCTCCGTTTTCATCAGCGCGGTATAACTGTACCGCCAAAAGATTACCGCTTTTCGCAGCGACATCTTCATTAAGGCCTGTAATAGCGAGATTAGTGACGATTTCAGTTCCGGTATTGTTTCCGTCTCCGTTACCGTTACCCCCCCCCGTATCGCCTTCAAAATCGTTCTTACTGCATCCTGTAAAGAGGAGTGCACCAAGACTCAGAAATAATAAAAGCTTTTTCATTTGTGTATATTTTAAAAAGTTTGGTAAAACCAAATGAAAAACTTGTGATTTTACATCTTTTCAAAAGTACGCACAAAATAATGGAACAAGTGAAACGATTTTCATAAACCATTCGCCGTAGTTTGTAAAATCACAACAAAAAGGCAGGTCTTCTGACTTATTCCAAACCGGGCGCCTTCCCATCTCATACAGACAGTGGCAAAAGAGTGCCCGATTTTATCTTGCTTAAAGCAAAGGAACTTACAGCAGCGGGAACTGTTGCCGATTCTCACGGCATTCCCTTTTAATTCCTATTAGGCATGAATTCCTTCCGGAAACCTTTTCGTTTGCAAATGTAAAGATTTAATGAATAAATACAAATTTTTAAAACTTATTTGTTGAGATATTTTTTGAATACTAAAAATTGTGGAATATGATATTGGTTTGTTCCTGAATTTTATTTAGCAATAGATGTGATTGTGTTTTAATAAAAATCAAAAAACTTCCTCCTTTTGGGAGGAAGTTTTTTAGAAATATATTTAGAAACTTTATTTAGCGATTTTAGACCAGGAATCTTTTAACGTTACCGTTCTGTTAAAAACAGGATTATCCGGAGTGGAATCGGGATCTTTACAGAAATATCCGAGCCGTTCGAATTGGAATTTTTCACCTATTGCAGCATTTCCTAATTCGGGTTCTATATAACCGGTTACGGTTTTTAATGAATCGGGGTTAAGGTAGTCCGTAAAACTTTTTCCTTCATCCATGTTGCTTGTGTCCTCGATGGTGAACAGCCGGTCGAAAAGTCTTATTTCCGCTTTTAATGCGTGGGATGCAGGAACCCAATGGATCACGCCCTTTACTTTACGCCCGTCGGATGAACCACCACCTTTGGATTCCGGATCATAAGTACAACGAAGTTCCGTTATTTTGCCGGAAGCGTCTTTAATAACCTCTTCGCATTTGATAAGATAGGCATATCTGAGGCGCACCTCTTTGCCGGGGGAAAGACGGAAATATTTTTTTGGAGGTTCTTCCATAAAATCGTCCCGTTCGATATATACCTCTTTAGTAAACGGAACGGTACGGGTCCCGCGTGTTTCGTCTTCCGGATTATTGATACATTTGATAACTTCTTCTTTGCCGTCCGGATAGTTGGTGATAACGACCTTGATAGGGTCGAGGACAGCCATACGGCGGTCGGCTGTTTTATTCAGGTCTTCACGGACGCAAAACTCCAGAAGTCCTAAATCGATGATGTTATCGCGTTTAGCTACTCCGACTTTGTCGGCGAATGCCCTTATGGAAGCGGGTGTATATCCGCGGCGGCGGAGAGCAGTAATAGTCGGCATCCGAGGATCGTCCCAGCCCATTACTAATTTATCTTGTACGAGTTGCAATAATTTGCGTTTGCTCATTACCGTATGGGTCAGATTCAAACGGGCAAATTCGTATTGGTGGCTGGGAAATATGTCAAGAGCTTGGATAAACCAGTCGTATAATGGCCTGTGAACATCGAATTCCAATGTACAAATAGAATGGGTAATATGCTCGATAGAATCGGATTGTCCGTGGGCATAATCGTACATCGGGTATATACACCATTTATTCCCTGTACGGTGATGTTCTGTATGTATGATTCTGTACATGATAGGATCACGAAGCAACATATTGGGATGTGCCATGTCTATTTTTGCCCTTAACACTTTTTCTCCGTCTTTGAACTCTCCGGCACGCATGCGTTGGAAAAGGTCTAAATTTTCTTCGGGAGTTCTGTTCCTGAACGGGCTTTCTTTACCCGGTTCCGTTACGGTCCCTCGGGTTAGACGTATCTCTTCCTGGGGTTGGTCATCCACATAAGCTTTGCCTTTTTTTATCAATTCGCAAGCCCATTCGTACAACTGGTCGAAATAATCGGAAGCATAATGAATACTGTCCCACTGAAAACCGAGCCATCGTACGTCATCTTGTATGGAATCTACATATTCTACGTCTTCTTTGACCGGATTGGTATCATCGAAACGAAGGTTGCATTTCCCGTTGTATTTTTCAGCTAACCCGAAATTTAAGCAAATCGATTTAGCATGTCCGATATGCAAGTATCCGTTCGGTTCAGGTGGAAAACGTGTCTTTATATCGTTTTGTCCGGCTTTGATAGAAGCTTCGATAATTTCTTCAAGAAAATTTAATTTTTCAGGTGTTGTGTTTTCCGTGTTGCTCATTTTTTCAATTTATTTCGTACAAAGATATAATATAAAAATGTAGCTTTGTATAAAAGTAAATAAAAATAAATAAAAAAATGTAAAATGAAGAAGGGTGTAATTGAAATAGAAAACATGGAATTTTACGCATACCATGGGTGTTATAAAGAAGAAAAGGTAGTGGGAAATCGTTTTATCGTTTATATGAAATTGGAAACCGATGTGGAGAAGGCTTCGGTTTCAGATGATGTGAAAGATACGGTTAGTTATTTAGAGGTTTATCAGGTAGTAAAAGAACAAATGGAGATAGGTTCCAATATACTGGAACATGTTGCTCGGCGGATTTTATCCGCCGTTGTTGACAAGTTTCCTCAAATTGATTATGCACTTGTCAAAATATCGAAGATGAATCCTCCGTTAGGAGGGCAGATTGAGCGGGTTTCAGTAACAATGGATTGTGTAAATAATTGATTGTAAGTAAATTATGTTTAATAGTCTCTTTTTCAGCCTATTGAAAAATTCATTAACATAGGTGTTGATAACTTTGTCAAAAAAGGTATCTTTTTTTCTTTTTTCTCTTATATTTTTGTGAAAATAGATGAAGAATAAAATGACGTTTTTATTCTTTATTGGCGGTTTTATTCGTTGGTTGGAATAACGGAATTTTTGAGGTAAAGAAAAAGATTATAGTCATTAATAATATAAGGAAGAAATGAAAGAATACTCTTACGAAGAAGCGGTAGCGGCGTCCTCCGAATATTTTAAAGGGGATGATTTGGCTGCTACGGTATGGGTCAGTAAGTATGCACTAAAAGATTCGTTCGGGCATATTTATGAAAAATCGCCGGAACAGATGCATGAGCGGATTGCAGATGAAATAGTTCGGATAGAGCGGAAATATCCGAATCCGATGGCTAAGGAAGAGGTGCTGGGATTGATAGAACATTTCAGATATGTTATTCCGCAAGGCGGTCCGATGACAGGAATCGGGAATCATATGCAAATAGCCTCCTTATCCAATTGTTTCGTTATCGGTCATAAAAAACCTGCCGATTCTTATGGCGGTATTATCCGCATCGATGAAGAACAGGTACAGCTGATGAAAAGGCGTGGGGGAGTAGGGCACGATTTGTCTCATTTGAGGCCGACAGGTACACCGGTATTGAATAGTGCGCTTACATCGACAGGGATCGTACCTTTTATGGAACGTTATTCCAATTCTACGAGGGAGGTAGCACAAGATGGGCGCCGAGGTGCATTGATGTTGTCATTGTCGATAAAACATCCAGATGCGGAAAAGTTTATAGATGCGAAAGTAGATACCGGAAAAGTTACTGGAGCGAATATCTCTATTAAGATAGACGATGCTTTTATGAAAGCGGCCTTAAGCGGCAAAAAATACTGCCAACAATTTCCGATCGATGCGAAAGAACCGTTTGTGGTGAAAGATATTGATGCGAAAGTTTTATGGAAAAAGATTATCCATAATGCCTGGAAGTCGGCGGAACCGGGAGTTTTGTTCTGGGATACCGTTATCCGCGAATCTGTTCCCGATTGTTATGCAGACCTCGGTTTTAAAACCGTTTCTACCAATCCTTGCGGCGAGATACCTTTGTGTCCTTACGATAGTTGCCGGTTATTGGCAATGAATTTGTACGGATATGTAGATAAACCGTTTACGAAAGAGGCTTCTTTCAATATCGAAAAGTTTAAGTCGCATGTGTATTTGGCTATGCGTATGATGGACGATATTATCGACCTTGAACTGGAAAAGATCGATGCTATTCTGGAAAAAATCAATAAGGACCCGGAAGAGGATGATATCCGTCGTGTGGAGAGGGAATTGTGGTATAAGATAAAAGATAAAGCGCAGGAAGGCCGTCGTACGGGATTAGGAATTACGGCAGAAGGGGATATGTTAGCTGCTTTAGGTTTTACTTATGGAACGGATGAGGCAATTGATTTTGCGGTGAAGGTACAAAAGACATTGGCCGTGGAAGCGTATCGGGCATCTGTAAAATTAGCGAAAGAACGGGGGGCGTTTTTGATATATGATGCCAAACGGGAGGAGAAAAATCCGATGATACAACGGATCAGGAAAGAAGATGAAGAGTTATATCAGGAAATGGTAAAATACGGTCGCCGTAATATTGCCATGCTTACGATTGCTCCTACCGGTACGACCAGTTTGATGAGCCAGACTACATCGGGAATAGAACCTGTATTCCTGCCTTTCTATAAACGTCGTCGTAAAGTGAATCCGAACGATAAGTCGGTGAATATAACTTTTGTGGATGAAGTAGGGGATTCATGGGAGGAATACTATGTGTTCCATCATAAATTCATTGTGTGGGCGGAAACACAGGGATATACCCGTCAGCAGGTAGCAGCTATGAGTAATGAACAACTGGATGCTTTGGTAAAAGAATCACCTTATTATAAAGCTACTTCCAATGATATAGATTGGGTGAATAAGGTAAAAATGCAGGGAGCTATGCAGAAATGGGTGGACCATTCCATTTCTGTTACGGTAAATTTGCCTAAGGATGTAACGGAAGAGTTAGTCGCAGACGTGTATCAAACGGCCTGGGAGTGCGGATGTAAAGGTGTAACCGTATATCGGGACGGTTCCCGGGACGGGGTACTTGTTTCGGCAGGCAGTAAAAAGCAGGAAGACCATCCGTTGAAACGTCCGAAAGAGTTGCAAGCCGACGTGATACGTTTTAAAAACGGAAAAGAGGATTGGATTGCATTTGTCGGTATTTATAATGGGCGCCCGTATGAAATCTTTACCGGTAAGATAGAAGAAGATGCGATGTATATCCCTAAGAGAATCAATAAAGGGGTTATTATTAAGGTGCGTGAGGAAGATGGTTCGAAACGTTATGATTTTCAGTATGAAGATAAATACGGTTATAAAAATACGGTCGGAGGAATATCCCGTTTGTTCGACGAAGCGTTTTGGAATTATGCGAAACTCATATCGGGGGTGCTTCGTAACGGCATGCCGATTCTTCATGTCGTAACATTGGTTTCTTCTCTGCATTTCGATATAGAATCTATCAACACATGGAAAAATGGGGTGGCACGTGCACTTTCCCGTTATATTCCGACAGGGACTAAATCGACGAAAAAATGCAGTGAATGCGGCGAAGAGTCGTTGGTGTATCAGGAAGGATGCCTGGTATGTACTTCCTGTGGACATTCCAAATGCGGATAGTAGATTGACTTTTTCATTTTTATAGGTGGAACGGGCTTTCGATTCTTATCGGGAGCCTGTTCTATTCAAAAATATATAGAAAGTTATTTTTACGGACTTTATCGGAAAACATTTGTTTTTAGTTGAACTTTATATTTGCAAGTATAGAGAGGGAATATGGCTTGAAAATTGTAGGAAAATAGAAAGGTATTTGGAAAGTTATTGTAATTTATCAGGGAATGTTAGTAGAAATATGAGAGAGAAAGAAAGTCCCGATAAAGGGAGGATATATTTATGAGAAGGGTCTATTTTTTTATTGATGATAATGGGGTACAGCAAGGGCCTGTCAATATTGATTTTCTTATGAAGCACGGGATTCGCCCGGATGCGAAAATTTGGTTTGAAGGATTGCCTCAATGGATTGATGCTTCCGATGTTTCTGAATTGAAAAAATGTTTGAGAAGTTCAGGGGCGGAGGCTTTGACGACACAGTCTTATAAGGCTTCTCATTATAATCGTTATGATGATATTTATAAACCGCCTTTTAATCAGACTATTTCAGAGGAAGAACGCCGAAAACTCCAAAAAGTGTCTCCGAAGACATGGTTATTCGAGTCTATTTTGGTTACTATTTTTTGTTGTTTGCCTTTCGGTATCGTAGGAATTGTTTATGCATCGAAAGTGAATACGCTTTGGCAGGAAGGAAAATATGCCGATTCATTAAAGGCTTCGGAAATAGCTGGGCGTTGGACTCGGCTCGGGTTCTATACTGTTTTTGCGTTATGGATTCTGTATGTATTGATTTCTATCCTTTATCCGGTAGCAATGTCTTTCCCGTTGTCTTTTATTAATGTATGAATTGATTAAAGTGAAAAAAACAGCAGATGGTTTTCCATCTGCTGTTTTTTTATTAGGAATGTATGAATTACAATTTAGGACCGGCATCGACCAGTTTTTTACCGTTTTCGTTGTCGGTATATTTTTCGAAGTTCTTAATGAAACGTCCGGCCAAATCTTTTGCTTTTGCTTCCCATTCAGCAGGAGTTGCATAAGTATCTCTCGGATCAAGGATTTTCGGATCGACACCCGGCAAAGCGGTCGGAACTTCAAAGTTGAAGAAAGGAATGTGTTTGGTCGGAGCTTTTTCGATAGAACCGTCCAAAATAGCGTCGATGATACCACGAGTATCTTTGATAGAGATACGTTTGCCTGTACCGTTCCAACCTGTATTTACCAAGTATGCTTTCGCACCGGATTGTTCCATTCTCTTAACCAATTCTTCTGCGTATTTTGTCGGATGCAATGATAAGAATGCAGCACCGAAGCAAGCGGAGAAAGTCGGAGTCGGTTCTGTAATGCCACGTTCTGTACCGGCCAATTTAGCGGTAAAGCCTGACAAGAAATAATATTTCGTTTGTTCCGGAGTCAGGATAGATACAGGAGGCAATACGCCGAATGCGTCGGCAGACAAGAAAATGACTTGTTTTGCAGCCGGAGCTTTAGAAACCGGTTTAACGATATTGTTGATGTGATAAATAGGATAAGAAACACGAGTGTTTTCTGTAACTGATTTATCGTTGAAATCGATCTTACCGTTTGCATCTACGGTAACGTTTTCCAACAGAGCGTCACGTTTGATAGCGTTGTAGATATCCGGTTCTGCTTCTTTGGACAGGTTGATAACTTTTGCATAGCAACCGCCTTCGAAGTTGAATACGCCGTCGTCGTCCCAACCGTGTTCGTCATCACCGATTAACAAACGTTTCGGGTCAGTGGACAAAGTTGTTTTGCCTGTTCCTGACAAACCGAAGAAAATAGCGGTATTTTTACCTTCGAGGTCAGTGTTTGCAGAGCAGTGCATAGAAGCGATACCTTTCAACGGAAGCAGATAGTTCATGATAGAGAACATACCTTTTTTCATTTCACCGCCATACCAAGTGTTCAGGATAACCTGTTCGTTGGATGCCAAGTTGAATACTACTGCCGTTTCTGAGTTCAGACCGAGTTCTTTGTAATTTTCAACTTTTGCTTTGGAAGCGTTGAACGATACGAAATCGGGTTCTCCGTAGTTTTCCAATTCTTCTTTGGTAGGACGGATGAACATGTTGGTAACGAAGTGTGCCTGCCATGCAACTTCCATGATGAAACGAACTTTCAGGCGAGTATTCGGGTTAGCGCCGCAGAAAGTATCTACTACATACAATTTTTTGCCGGATAATTCCTTAACAGCCAACTCTTTTAAAACTTTCCATGTTTCTTCGGAAGTCGGTTTGTTATCGTTTTTATACGAGTCGGAAGTCCACCAAATATTCTTTTCGCTGGCAGCGTTCTTAACAAAGAATTTATCTTTGGGAGAACGGCCGGTGTAAATACCTGTCATTACGTTTACTGCACCCAACTCAGTTACCACACCTTTGTCAAAACCTGTCAGACCCGGTTTTGTTTCTTCTTCAAACAATAATTCGTAAGAAGGATTGTGCACAATTTCTTTTACGTCCTTAATGCCGTACTTGCTTAAATCGATTGTTGCCATAATTTAATGTTTTATAATGTTTTTAAAAGCTTCAGAATAAATATCCCCATATTTGGGAGCATACAAAAGTAATGAAAATTTTTATATTGTTAATTAAATCACAGTAATTATTTTTAATAAATTTTGTTAAAAAATAAATTTCTTTGCCGGGAAGTTCGGGCATAAAACCTGCTTATCCGGTAAACTCTTGTCGTCAGGGATTTTCTATTCATTATTGTTTTTATATCTTTGCCGATATTTAAAAGAGAATATCTTGCCATGAGTGATTTGAGCTTTACGGAAGAAAAACTTCATTATAAACAGGAAGAACAGTATGATGAAGGGATGATAAAAGAATTGAGAGGACATTATCGTGCCATTCTTGAATTGTTGGGGGAAAACGTATCCCGTGAAGGGTTATTGAAAACGCCGGAACGCATAGCTAAAGCGATGGCTTTTTTGACGAAAGGGTATCAGGAAGAGCCGAAAGAGATTCTTTTATCCGCTAAGTTTAAGGAAGATTATAAACATATGGTAATTGTGAAAGACATAGAATTGTATTCGTTGTGCGAGCACCATATGTTGCCTTTTTATGGGAAAGCGCATGTAGCTTATATTCCGAATGGTTATATTACTGGATTGTCTAAAATAGCACGTGTTGTGGAGGCGTTTGCCCGCCGATTGCAAGTGCAGGAACGGCTGACCGTGCAAATTCGGGATTGTATTCAGGAGGCGCTTAACCCGATGGGGGTTGCGGTAGTGATTGAAGCGAGCCATATGTGTATGCAGATGCGGGGAGTCCAGAAACAAAATTCCGTAACGACGACATCTGCTTTTACAGGGGCATTTTTAAACCAGCTAAAGACGAGGGAAGAGTTTATCTCTTTGATAAAAAAATAGGAAAAAAGTTGAAGAGAAGGGTCCGGGTAACGAAAAAGGATTCTTCTCTTTGTTTATATTTTGTACTTTTGTAACATTGAAATCTTATATTGAATTATGAGTGGATTTTTTGGCTGCGTATCCCGCAATGAATGTGTAGGTGACGTATTTTACGGTACGGATTATCATTCGCATTTGGGCACTAAACGTGCCGGTATGGCTTTTTTCAATGGAGAAAAGTTCGTGCGTTCCATACATAGTATCGAAAACGCATATTTCAGGAATAAGTTCGAGCCCGATCTTGAACGTTTTGAAGGTTCCAAAATGGGAATTGGGGTTATTTCCGATTCCGAATCGCAGCCAATAACCATCACGTCGGCCATAGGGCGTTTCTCGGTAGTAACGGTCGGAAGGGTGGATAATATCGAAGAACTTTCCCGAAAAATGCTGAAAGAGAAGATTCATTTTTCGGAACTTTCGGATTCGTCGATCAATGCTACGGAGTTGATTGCCATTCTTATCGGGAGGTCTGCTTCGTTCGAGGAAGGAATCAGGGAGGTGCAACGTCAGGTGAAAGGCTCTTGCAGTATGTTGATATTGACAGAGAACGGTATTTATGCTGCAAGGGATAAGTATGGCCGTACTCCTATTATATTGGGGCGTAACGAAACAGGATATGTGGCGGCTTTCGAATCTTCGTCTTTTACGAATCTCGGATATGAAACGTTGAGGGATGTCGAAGCAGGTGAAACGGTATTGGTCACCGCAGACGGTATTTCACAGGTTATCGCTCCGGGTAAGAAGAAACAGATATGTTCTTTTTTATGGGTATATTACGGGTATCCTTCTTCTTATTATGAAGGGATAAACGTTGAGGAAGCGCGTTACCGTTGCGGAGAGGCTTTGGCTGCTTCCGATAAGGATTTGCATCCTGATTTTGCAGCGGGTATTCCCGACTCCGGAATAGGACATGCAATCGGTTACAGTAATGGGAAAGGAATACCTTATAAACGTTCGTTCGTAAAATATACTCCGACCTGGCCTCGTAGTTTTATGCCTCAGAATCAGAAAATGCGTGATTTGGTGGCTAAAATGAAACTGATTCCGAATAAGGAATTGACGACGGGAAAAAATATCGTTTTTTTGGATGATTCTATTGTAAGAGGAACCCAACTGAAAGATAATATTGTAAAATTGGTAGAGAGCGGCATTAAAGAGATTCATATGCGGATAGCATGCCCGCCGCTTATTTTCCCTTGTATATTTTTGAATTTTTCTTCTTCCCGTTCTTCGTTCGATTTATATACCCGCAGGATTATCCGGGATATAGAGGGGACATCCGATTTGACCGATGAGTTGTTGGCCGAATATACCGACCCGAATGGTGCTAAGTATAAAAAAATGGTTGAGATTATGCGGGAGCATCTGAAATTGACTTCTCTGAAGTTCCAGCGGCTCGACGATATGGTGAAAGCGATAGGGCTGCCTAAGGACCAGCTTTGTACGCATTGTTTCGATAATTCGAGTTATCAATAGGAGACGGATGGATTTTATACTCGAACATACCGATAAATATTCGAAAGCCCGTGCCGGAGTATTGACTACCGATCATGGGACAATTCATACGCCTATTTTTATGCCTGTCGGTACGGCGGCTACGGTAAAAGGAGTTTTTCATCGGGATCTGGAACAGGAAGTACAGGCCGAAATAATATTGGGAAACACGTACCATCTCTATTTACGTCCGGGATTAGATATTCTTTCCAAAGCGGGAGGTTTGCATAAATTTTCGTCGTGGGACAGGCCTATTCTTACCGATAGCGGGGGATTTCAGGTTTTTTCTCTTGCCGATAACCGTAAATTGTCGGACGAAGGATGTCGTTTCAGTTCCCATATCGACGGTTCTAAACATTTGTTTACGCCGGAAAATGTAATCGATACGCAACGTATTATCGGAGCGGATATTATGATGGCATTCGACGAGTGCCCTCCTGGAACGGCAGAAAAGGCATATGCTGCTAAATCGCTCGATCTGACATGCCGCTGGTTGGAGCGTTGTTTTAAGCGATATAACGAAACCCAGCCTTTATACGGGCATTATCAGGCGTTGTTTCCGATTGTTCAAGGTTGTACCTATGCCGATCTTCGGATAAAAGCGGCACAGTTTGTAAAGCAGTTCGGTGCGGACGGTTATGCTATCGGGGGATTAGCGGTAGGAGAACCGGCTCCTGTGATGTATGAGATGATCGAGGTAGTAAATGCCGAATTGCCGGAGGACAAACCCCGTTATTTGATGGGAGTGGGTACGCCTGTCAATATATTGGAAGCGATAGAACGGGGAGTGGATATGTTCGATTGTGTGATGCCTACCCGTAATGGGAGGAACGGTATGTTGTTTACGTGGAATGGGATAATCAACATAAGGAATAAGAAATGGGAGGACGATTTCTCTCCGATTGATGAGGAGAGCGCTTGTTTTGTGGATCAGGTATATAGTAAGGCTTATTTGCGTCATTTGACGATTGCCGGGGAGATGCTTGCCGCCCAGATTGCCTCCATGCACAATTTGGCGTTTTACCTCCAGTTGGTACGGGAAGCCCGTCGGCAGATAGAAAAAGGTACATATAAAGAGTGGAAAGAGAAAATGGTTCCGCAGCTTTCTCAACGGTTATAAAAATAAAAATTTCGACATAGCGTTAGCAATAATAATAGCGGTATAATGAACCTGAAAAAATTGAAAATAGGCCTTATCGACTGGTATATTATCCGAAAATTTATCGGGACTTATACTTTCGCTATTTTATTGATTGTTGTGATTGTAGTGGTATTCGATGCCGTGGAAAAGATGGACGACTTTTTGGAATTGAATGCTCCGCTTTCGCAGATTATTTTGAAATACTACGTTAATTTTGTACCTTTTTTTATCAATCAGTTCAATGGATTGATAACGTTTATCGCCGTAATTTTCTTTACTTCCAAGATGGCTTATAATACGGAAATTATAGCCATTCTGTCCAATGGAGTGAGTTTTAAGCGGATGATGTGGCCTTATTTCGTGTCGGCATTGATTATTACGACTTTGAGTCTTTCCTTGAATCTTTTTATCATTCCGGTAGCGAATAAAACGAGAATCGATTTTGAATCGGAATACCTGAAAAAAGGGCAGAAAAATAATTATGAAGAGTTGGTGTATCGGCAAATATCGCCGAATACTTTTATTGCTATAAAAGGGTACAGTAATTTACAGAAAACGGCAGAGTTTCTTGTGTTGGAAAGTTATGACGGCGGAAGTATAATTTCTTCTCTTGCAGCAAGGAATGTAAAATTCGATTCGGAAACCAAACGTTGGAAAGCAGATCGGTATATTATCCGCAAATATATCGAAGATAAAGAGGTTTTAGAAAAGAAACAGGGATTAGATACCATGATTAACCTATCCGATACGGAAATCGGAAAAGTGCAAAATTATATTCAGACTTTGAATATTATAAAACTGAATCGTTTTATTAAGGAACAAATAGCCAAGGGGTCCGATATGGTAAATACGTTTAAGGTTGAAAAACACAATCGTTTTGCATATCCTATATCTACTTTTGTTCTTACTTTGATAGGGGTATCTCTTTCTTCCCGGAAAGTCCGGGGGGGAACAGGGTTGCATATCGGGATAGGGATAACGCTCTGTTTTACGTATATCCTGTTTATGCAATTTACCAATGAGTTTGCGAAAGGTGGTATTATAAATCCCGGAATAGCCGTATGGATTCCCAATATGATATTTTTGATTATTGCGGCATTTATCTATAAACAGGCTCCTAAGTAGGAGGATTTCTTTGGATTATTCGGAGCTCGTTTGTTCCGAACATATATCTTGTTTCTGAAGCCATTCGGATATGGCTTCCAAAGCATTTTCCCGTACTTTTTTTTCAGATAAAAACAGGTCGTGTATGCCGTTTTTTATGGAAATATAGGTAGCACAAGGGCCTAAATCGGGGGATAATTTGCGGATATGTTTGACATTTAAGACAATATCGCTTCGCTTGATTTCATCCGTCCAGCGTTTTGGATGCAACGAATGGTCGGAAGAGAGTACTAATACGGGAACATCAATATTCAATCCCTTTTGTATTTTCCGGTGTGCTTTGGCGATAGCTTGCAACCATGCGAAATAAAGGGGTGAGTTTCCGAGTGGTTTTAGGGAAGTATCGAAGTCCCATTCTCCCCGTAATCCGATATAGATGCTTTCTCCGTAAAATGGAGATATCTCGTTCCTTTTTTTGGCATAGGGATATAATTTGCTGGCGAGTCCGGCAAGCGGAATCATAATTGTTCGTTTGAAAAGCGAAGTATTGAATTTCAGGAATGGGCTGTTCAGGATGACTTTGCTTATTTTATCTTTTAAGTAGCCTTCGGAAGCGTACAGTGAAGCGAGAAGTCCTCCGGTCGAATGTCCTAACAGAATTATTTCTTTATTGCCGTCATTGATGATTTCTTCGATGCATTTGCTGATATCCGGATAATATTCCTTCATGTCCCGGCAATAATTGAAATGTTGGTGTTTCAGATAGGAATGCCCGTATTTACGTAATTCTACGGCATAAAAATGAAATCCTCTTTCAACGAAATATTGCGCTACGTGGTTTTGGAAAAAATAGTCTAAATAACCATGTATATACAGGACAGCTTTTGTAGAAACTATCTGGTCTTTTGCTTTAATAACGGTTACGATTACTTTTCCTTCGTAATCGTTCGGCATTGTTATCGTTCTGTATAAATATTCCATTGAGGAGGGATAAATTATTAAAATGATCGAAATAATAGGATTGAATTTCTGTTTTTGATGAATACTGTCAATAACTATACAAATCTATATTTATTTTGAAAGAAAAGCAATCGGCTTATCAGTTTATTCTGCATGTTATTGATTTTTTTATGTTGGTTGAATGGTTTTTATGAGACAGGGAGGTGTGCCGTTTTATGGAGGGAAAAGTTGAGGAGGAGTATTGTGTAGAGGTTGGCAGCATGAATGGAATATTTGGCAGAATGTGTAATTGCAATGTGTTGATATTGAATATTATAAAAAGAGTTGATATTGTGTTTTTCGAGTAAACCTGACAATGGCTGTATTTCTGGCGTATATCGGTATGAGAAATGCGTAAAAACTGATAAAATGACAGTTTTTTTGCCAAAGATTCCTGTTTGGGAATGTGGCATATTTTTTGTCAATCCTTTAATGTACAAGTTAGAAAATATGATATATATCAGATAATATAAAGTAAATATTTAAAAAAGGAGGAAAATAAAATGTTACCAGCTAAAAGAACTCAGAATTGGTTACCGGGAATTTTTAATGATTTTTTCGGCAACGAATGGATTGCGAAAGTGAATGCTACTTCGCCGGCAATCAATATTATTGAATCGGATAAAGAATACAAGGTAGAGATTGCTGCACCGGGAATAGATAAGAAAGATTTTAAAATCAGTGTAAATAGCGACAATCATTTGGTCGTATCTATGGAAAAGAAAGTAGAAACGGAAGATAAAGATAAGAATGAAAGGTATCTGCGCCGTGAATTTTCTTATTCTCAGTTCCAACAGACACTTATCCTGCCGGATAATGTAAATAAGGAAAAAATAGATGCGAAACAGGAAAATGGCGTATTGACCGTAATTATTCCTAAAAAAGAGATTCCTGCAGAACCGGAAGCTAAAGAGATTGCGATTAAGTAGGAATTGAAAATTAATTTATAAAAGGGACAGATAAAAATATCTGTCCCTTTTTGTATGATGAGAGTGGAGTTTTTGATGAGCGAGAAGATGGATAGAGGGCTTTAATGTATAAAATAAATCGAGAAAATATTGTATTGTGAATTGCGATATTTCTGGAAATTGAAAGAAAAAAATTAAATAACCGGTATTTTGTTCGGAATAATTGTATGTATTTTATTGTATTCTTCTGCAAAAATAATAAGACGAGTGCTTTTGGCTGATGAAACAGATTTGAATTTATATTTCCTGTTGGCAAAAGGAAAATGGGTGTACTATTTCTAAAATGAAAATATGTTAAACAGATTTGAACCGATGATATTTTTGACGGTGATTTCAAGATTCTTTTCAGGGCGGCAATAACGGATGTCGTTAATTCTGGCAAAGAGTTCCTGCGGTGACAACTCTTAATGTGTTATAGTTTTGTAAAAGGGATTGTATGCGATATATATAATAAATTTAACTATCTTTGCGTCTTACAGTCAGTGATGAAAACAGTCGATAAATTTATATTGAAAAGTTATCTGGGCCCGATGTTCATGACTTTTTTTATTGTTATGTTCATCCTGCTCATGAATTTTTTGTGGCGTTATATCGATGAGTTGGTAGGGAAAGGATTGCCTTTCAGTGTGATTATCGAACTGCTTTTTTTCGCTACCTCTACTTTAATGCCGTTGGGATTGCCTTTGGCTACTTTATTGGCGGCTATTATGACCATGGGAAATTTAGGGGAGAGCAATGAATTATTAGCACTGAAAGCAGCCGGTATTTCCCTGCCGAGAATTATGCGTCCGGTAATAATCGTTGCGATATTGATTTCTTTGGCCAGCTTTTTTGTTGTGAACAATTATGTTCCTTATTCTTTCCAACGGATGAATAATGTCCTGTACGATATCAGGCAGCAACGTCAGGAGATAGAGTTTAAAGACGGTATTTTTTTCAATGGGATTCCGGATGTCAGTATTCGGGTGGAGAAACAGGATAAGAAGACGAAAAAGTTGCACAATGTGTTGATATACGATACTCGCGATCCGGATAATACAAGGACGATTGTTGCGGATTCCGGTTATATCGATTTATCGAAAGACAAACAGTTTCTCCGTGTTCGTTTGTTTGATGGACAGAATTATGAAGATAACCGTAATTTTGAATGGTATGCAAAACCGAAATTAAGTCATCATATATTCGATTATGAAGAGATGATGTTGCAGTTGGAAGGGTTTAATTTTCAACGAAGCAATGCCTCTCTGTTTGGAAATGAATCGGGAGCGAAAAATATACGGCAATTAGGAGTGGACATCGATTCTATGGAAGTCGTAACGGAAGGGAAGGTACAAAAGATGGTGAATAATGTGATGAAACAGTATCTGTTTAAGACGGATACTCTGGAATTGATGGTAGAATCCAGTGATTCTGTAAGGATGAAAAAACATTATCCTTTTGTGGCGGATAGAAAAAATTTCGATACGCTCGGAATCGAGGTAAAAACGATGGTATTCGACGATGCGATGAGAAAATTGACGGATTTAAAATATTATGTTGCATCGGAACATGATAATATTCGGGCGACAACGGTAAATCTTTATAAGTCTTATGTAGACTGGCATAAGAAATTGGCATTACCGGTTTCTATTTTGATATTTTTCCTGATCGGGGCTCCTTTGGGGGCGATTATCCGAAAAGGGGGATTGGGAACGCCTATCGTTATATCCGTTGCATTTTTCGTGATTTATTATATTATAACCATGATGGGGGAGAAATTGGTAACCGATGGTGTCTGGGCTCCTATATACGGGGTATGGCTCTCTTCTTTCGTGCTTTTCCCGTTGGCGATATTTCTTACGTATAAGTCCACTACCGATTCCCAATTATTGAATATGGAGTGGTATATTTTGAAGATCAAAAAGGTGAAAGAATTTTTTGACAGATTTGTAAAAGTAAAAAATAAATAGAGGTTAAAGATATGGAAAAAGAGATAAAAGAAGCTTCCGTATTGAATACGATTGAAGAAGCTATCCAGGATATTTCGGAAGGCAAGATCGTTATTGTCGTAGATGACGAAGATCGTGAGAATGAAGGCGATTTTATTACTGCCGCAGAAACGATTACAATGGAGAAAGTGAATTTTATGGCGCGTTACGGGCGGGGATTGATATGTGCGCCATTGACTCGGGAACGGTGTAATCAGTTGAAGTTGGATATGATGGTAGGGGAGAATACTTCTTTACATGCTACTCCTTTCACAGTATCGGTAGATCTGCTGACCCAGGGATGTACGACAGGGATATCGGCGGGTGACCGGGCGAAAACGATCCGGGCATTGGTCGATCCGAAAACAAGGCCGGAAGAGTTGGGGCGTCCGGGGCATATTTTCCCGTTAATGGCGCAAACAAAAGGGGTGTTGCGCCGTCCGGGACATACGGAAGCCGTTGTCGATTTGACGCGTATGGCGGGAATGACACCGGGGGGCGTACTGGTAGAGATTATGAATGAGGATGGAACTATGGCGCGGTTACCACAGTTGTTGGAAGTCGCTAAAAAATTCGGTTTGAAAATCATATCGATTGCAGACCTTATAAAATATCGGTTAAAGACAGAAACGCTGGTAACGCGAGGCGTGGAAGCGGATATGCCTACTGAATACGGACATTTTAAGGCGATACCTTATATTCAGAATAGTGATTCATTGGAGCATGTGGCTTTGGTT
Organism: Candidatus Avirikenella pullistercoris; assembly: GCA_018710935.1. GTDB lineage: Bacteria > Bacteroidota > Bacteroidia > Bacteroidales > Rikenellaceae > Avirikenella > Avirikenella pullistercoris. The sequence goes on from DVIX01000049.1 coordinate 28,948, forward strand.
AAAGGAGAGTGGGAAGAAGATGAACCGATATTGGTGCGGATGCACTCTTCTTGTCTGACTGGGGATGTGTTCGGTTCTTACCGGTGCGATTGTGGGAGCCAGTTGAAAGAGTCTATGCGAATGATTGAAGAAGCGGGGAAAGGGGTTATCGTATATTTGAATCAGGAAGGCCGGGGAATCGGTATCTTTAATAAACTGCATGCGTATAAGTTACAGGAAGAAGGTTTGGATACGGCTGAAGCAAATCTGAAATTGGGCTTTGCGGTCGATGAACGCGATTATGGAGTAGGTGCGACTATTTTGCGTGATTTAGGCGTTCGTAACATTCGTCTGTTGACGAATAATCCTTTGAAGCGTGCGGGACTTGAGGGGTACGGATTGAAAATCGTTGAAAATGTGCCGATTGTTATAACGCCGAATGAATATAATTATAAATATTTGGAAACGAAGGAAAAAGTAATGGGACATTCGTTGGGGATAA
>DVIX01000003.1 GCA_018710935.1 Candidatus Avirikenella pullistercoris
TGTAGTATTGGGAAATAGCAACTCCCGCGTTGCATTATTGAATATAGGGGAAGAAAAAGAGAAAGGGAATAATCTTACTAAGGCTACTTACCAGTTAATGGAGGGGACTACGGATTTTAATTTTATCGGAAATGCCGAACCTAAACATTTGTTTACGGGTGAAGTAGCGGATGTATTCGTATGCGACGGCTTTGTCGGAAATACCATACTAAAACAAACGGAAGGGCTATATTCCGTAATTTGTGCTTCGTCATCGCATGTCGATAATCCTTTTGTTAAGGAGCTTAATTATGAAAATGAGGGAGGAACTCCGGTGTTGGGAGTTAATGAATGCGTGATAATAGGACACGGTTGTTCCACTTCAAAAGCGATAACGAATATGATATTGCAAACCGAGAAAACAGTAAAAACTCGGTTAGTACAAAAAATCAAAGAAGCTTTTTGTTGATGAAAAAAATAACAGCTGCAATAACAGGCGTTGGAGGCTACCTTCCGGAGTATATTTTGGATAATGAAGAGTTGAGCCGTATGGTGGATACTTCCGACGAGTGGATAATGACACGGATAGGTATCAAGACCCGTCATATCCTGAAAGGCGAAGGAAAAGGAACCTCAAGTATGGCTGCCAAAGCAGTAAAAGATTTACTTGAAAAGACAGGTACTGATCCGATGGAAGTCGACTTGGTTATCTGTTCTACCGTAACGCCCGATATGTTGTTTCCTTCTACGGCGAATCTTGTTGCAGACAAGGCAGGTATGAAGAATGCTTTTGCATTCGATTTGAGTGCGGCCTGCAGCGGATTCCTATTCGGTTTACAGACAGCAGCAACCTATATCGAAAGCGGTCGATGCAAAAAGGTTGTTTTGATAGGGGCGGATAAGATGTCGTCTATTATTGATTATGAGGATCGGACGACCTGCCCGATTTTTGGTGACGGAGCAGGAGCTGTGTTATTGGAGCCGAGTAAAGAGGGTGTAGGAGTGTTGGATTCCATTTTGCATTCGGATGGTTCGGGAGCGAAACACCTTTATCAGAAAGCGGGGGGATCTGCTTATCCTGCAACTCATGAAACAGTAGATAAAAAGTGGCATTTCGTACACCAGGAAGGACAACCGGTGTTTAAAGCCGCTGTTTCTCATATGGCCGATACAGCAGTGGAACTAATGGAACGCAATCATCTAACCAGTGAGGATATTCGTTTCTTAGTTCCTCATCAGGCCAATCTGCGTATTATCGATGCAACGGCTGCCAGAATGGGGCTTACCCGTGATAAATGTATGATAAATATCGAGTGTTACGGGAATACTACGGCAGCTACCTTGCCTTTATGTTTATGGGATTATGAATCCCGCCTGAAAAAAGGAGATAATCTTGTATTAGCTGCTTTCGGCGGAGGGTTTACCTGGGGAGCTTTATATTTGAAGTGGGCTTATGACGGTGCCACAATGACGAAAGGTTAGAAGATTCTTTTAAGGTAAATTTGCGGCATTAACTTGTCCAGATTGAATAAGAAAATAGAATCGGAGATAGGGCCTTGTAGTTCAAGGGATAGAACGACAGTTTCCTAAACTGTAGATTCCAGTTCGAGTCTGGGCAAGGCTACATTACGGTATAGGGAAAGACTTATTACTATATTTTTTTTGTATCGGTAACAGGTCTTTCCTTTTTTATTTTATAATGGCAAAAAAAGTTAGTGTGGCGTGAAAAATAAATACCCCTGAAAATTTTCAGGGGTATTTATTTAATATCGGAATAATAAATGATTATTCAGCTTTTTCGCCTTCGGCATTAACTGTGAATTTGATAGTTGCTTTGATATCTTTGTAGATTTTTACAGATGCTTCGTAAGAACCTAATTCTTTTACCGTTCCTACGGTTATGTTTTTCTTATCTACATTGATACCTTGAGCTTCGAGAGCTTCAGCAAGTTGAGCGGAAGTAACAGAACCGAAAATTTTGTTGCCTTCGCTGGTTTTTGCGGTAAGAGTAAGGCTTATTGCATTCAATTTGTTAGCTTCTGCAGTAGCGTCTTCTCTTAATTTAGCTTCTTTGTGAGCGCTTTGTTTGATATTTTCTGCCAACACTTTCTTTGCAGACGGGGTAGCCAGTGTAGCCAAACCCTGAGGAATTAGAAAGTTGTTTGCATATCCGGGACGTACGGAAACGATATCGTTTTTGTGTCCCAAATTATCTACATCTTGTTTTAATATGATTTCCATTGCGATTCTCTGTTTACTGATTACTTCAATAAGTCTGTTACGAACGGCAGAATAGCAAGATGACGAGCACGCTTCACAGCAGTAGCCACCTTTTTCTGATATTTCTGAGAGGTTCCGGTTAAACGGCGGGGAAGAATACGTCCCTGTTCGTTTAAGAATTTCTTCAGGAATTCAGGATCTTTATAATCAATGTATTTGATACCGCTTTTTTTGAAACGGCAATATTTTTTCTTTTTAACCTCTACTGTGGGAGGGTTCAAATATCTGATTTCTGTCTGATTTTGTGCCATGGCTTATTCCTCCTTTTTACCTGCGTTTTGATTTCTTCTTTTTTCTGCGTATTCAACGGCATATTTATCCATCTTGAAAGTCAGGAACCGGATTACACGTTCGTCACGACGGTATTGGGTTTCCAATTGGTTCACGATAGAGCCTTCTCCTGTGAATTGCAACAGATAGTAGAAACCTGTCGTTTTTTTCTGAATGGGGTAAGCCAGTTTCCGAAGGCCCCAATCTTCTTCGCTGACGATTTGACCTCCGTTTTCGGTAATGGTACCGCGGAATTTGTCAACTACCTCTTTTAACTGTACATCTGACAATACAGGAGTGACAATGAAAACGGTTTCGTAATTATTCATACGTTTAATTTTAGTGAATATTTTGTTTTTTTGTATAAATTGCGGTGCAAAGATACGATTAAAATTTTTATACACAAACTTTTAATCGTAATAAAAATGTTTTTACAGGTATATATTGCTGTTTTTCAGAGATAGTGCCTGAAATGAAATAAATTAGGGATAAATGGAATTTCGTACGCTTGTTGTGCCAGAATCGTCTTCGTTCAGAATAGGTTATGATACCCGGGGATTGATGTTGGGCTCTTGTTTTATTTCTCATATAGGCAATAAAATGCAGCGGTTGAAATTGCCTGTATGCGTTAATCCTTTCGGGGTAATCTACAACCCGGCTTCGGTTGTCCGTTCTTTAATCCGGATGGAAAATCCTTGCTTTTTAGAGGAGAAAGACCTCTTTTTACAACAGGGAATATGGAGTTCTTTCGATTATCATTCCACTTTTTCTTCGCCTCGGCAAGAAGAGGCTCTGTCCCGGATGAATACGGCGTTGGAACATGCTGCGTCTGCGTTAAGAAAATCCGATTATTTGATATTGACATTGGGAACGGCATGGGTATATAAGCATAAGAGAACGAACCGTATTGTCTGTAATTGTCATAAGGTAAGAGCCGATGAATTCGAGCGGTATCTGCTTTCGCCGGAAGAGATTGAACGGATGTTTTCCGGCTTATTGGAGCAAGAGTTGTACAGAGATAAACAGATATTGTTTACTGTAAGCCCTATCCGTCATTTGAAAGACGGATTGGCGGGAAATACCCGCAGTAAGGCGCATCTTATCACGGCAGTACATCGGTTGGCGGAACGGTTCGGGAATGTCGACTATTTTCCTGCTTATGAGATTATGATGGACGATTTGAGGGATTACCGTTTCTATGAAGCGGATATGATTCATCCTTCGCCAGTGGCTGTCGATTATATTTGGGAGCGTTTTGCCGAAACCTGGATAGCGCCTGAAAGCCGTAATTTGTTCGGACGAATAGAAAAAATAACGGCGGCGAAGGAACATCGCCCGTTTAATAAATCTTCGGACGGGTATCGGCAGTTCGTGCGGTCAATGCTCGATAATGCGGATAAATTGCAACAGGATTTCCCTTTTCTCGATTTCAGGGAGGAGATCGATTTTTTCTCGAATTGTTTGACTGAATAATACAATTAGTTTAAATTTGCAGTTAATTTATTGAAACTTAATACACCCGAACTAAGACCATGTATTTGAAACGGAAATATGCATCTGTTATCGGTGCGGCTTTTATCTTATTATCGTCGTCTTTTGCTGTAAATGCACAAACATCGTATCATGACCGAACAGTGCCCCGTTTGGTGGTAGAGATTGTAGTCAGCCATATGCGGTACGATTATCTGAACCGGTTTACGAAGAATTTTTCTGAATACGGATTTCGCCGTTTAATGATGGGGGGTGTTGTCTGTACCAATGCCCGTTATAATTATATGTTTACGCAAAATTCTCCGGGAGTGGCTACCTTGGCGACAGGGACTCAACCTTCCCAGCATGGTATTATCGGCGATGGCTGGATTAATTATACAACTAATGAGCCTATTTCTTCGATTGTCGATTTAAATGTAATGGGTGTAGGGTGTAATGAGGATGAAGGGCAGTTTTCTCCCCGGCAGATGGTAGTCAGTACCGTAGCCGATGAGTTGAAGCGCCATTATAAGGATTCCAAAGTAATTTCGATTGCGCAAGAACCGGAAGGTGCGATATTGGCGGGAGGATATACGCCGGACGAAGTGTATTGGTTCGATGAGCGTTATGGAGGCTGGGCAACCAGCTCTTATTATAAGATGTTTTTGCCGGAATGGGTGCAAAATTTCAATAAATCGGGTAGAAAAGACGAATATGCTTCGAAGTTGTGGCATGTTTCGCGTCCGATAGAGGAGTATGTATTTCAGAAATCGAATGCGATTCTTTTGGATACCACGGTAAAATTTACTTTCGATATGCTGTTCAAACCGAAAAATAAAGATTATAACCGGTTGAATGAGACTCCTTTCGGAAATTCTTACCTGAAAGATTTTGCTATCGAAGCCATTAAAAACAATGGATTGGGGCAGGATGATATTCCTGATTTGCTGATGCTTAATTTCAGTTCGCAGAAATATATTACAGAATATTATGGGGTGGAATCTACGGAGATAGAAGATGCTTTTTATAAATTGGATCAGGATATTGCAGAATTGATGGATTATTTGCTGAAGACGGTAGGAAAGGATAATTTCGTTGTAGTCCTGACTTCGAATCATGGTTCCAGCGACGATGTGCGTATTGGTAGCGGAGCTAATTCCGGAACATTCAATGCTATGCAGTTCAAAGTGTTGATAAGCGGTTTTTTGAGTGCCCAATTAGGACAGGAAAATTGGGTCAGTGAATACCGAAACCGACAGATATATCTGAACCGCAGGTTGATTTTTGAACGGGGTTTGTCTTTGCCCGATATTCAGAATCAGGTGGCTACTTTTTCTTTGCAGTTCGGCGGAGTGGCGCAGGCTATTACGGCAACGACACTTCATACCAATTATTACGGCAGGGGAATTATGCAAAAGATACAAAACAGCTTTTTCCCGAAACATTCCGGCGATATTATTATCAATCTGTTGCCGGGCTGGATAGAATTACCGGATGAAGAATCAAACTGGGTAACCTCTTCTTCGGGCTCGCCCTATGAATATGATACTCATGTCCCGTTGTTATGGTATGGTGCGAATATTGAATCTCAAGTTATCCACAGAGGAGTAGATATGATGGATGTGGCGCCTACCGTGTGCGATATCTTGGGAATAGCCCATCCGAATGCTTCGGAAGGAACGGCCATAAGCGAAATTGTAGCCGTTTTGTAAAGTGTGAGCAGAAGTCGGATGAAAATATAATTTAAGGAAAGATAAAAGCGTTTGTAGATAATATAAAATAAGAAAATGACGATCGATGAAGTACAGAATGAGGTAATAGAAGAGTTTTCCTCATTCGATGATTGGATGGATAAATATAATTACCTGATAGAACTGAGTAAGGATTTGCCGATTATGGATGCTGTTCATAAAACTGACCAATACCTGATACAAGGATGCCAGTCGAGGGTATGGATCAATGCGGAATTGAAGGATGGCAAGGTATATTACAGTGCGGATAGCGATGCGATAATCGCGAAAGGTTTGATTGCATTGTTGGTGCGGGTACTGAATGGGCATACCCCTCAGGAGATTGTGGATGCAGACCTTTATTTTATAGACCGAATAGGAATGAAAGAGAACCTTACTCCTACGCGTGCTAATGGGTTATTGTCCATGATAAAACAGATGAGGATGTATGCGCTCGCTTATGTCGCTTCTGCAAATAAGTAAAATATTGTTTTAGATAAGGGAGGATAAAAGGAGAGATTATGGTTACACCGGAAGAGATATTGAGGATAGAACAGGATATTGTATATACGCTGAAAAACATATATGATCCGGAAATACCCGTAAATATTTACGATTTGGGATTGATTTATGAAATAGATGTGGAGCCGGGAGGGGAGGCGAATATCCGTATGACTCTGACGGCTCCCAATTGCCCGATGGGGGATATCCTGTTGCAGCAGGTCCATGACGACGTGTTGAAAGTGAAAGGCGTGACTACTGTCAATGTTACTTTGACATTCGATCCGGTTTGGTCGAAAGATATGATATCGGAAGAAGCGCAGTTGGAATTGGGATTAATGTAAAAAGAAGATAATGACAGATAAATTTAAACAGGAAGTAGCGGAAACGGTTGAAGTGTTGAAAAAAGGAGGAATTATCCTTTATCCGACGGATACGGTTTGGGGAATCGGTTGTGATGCTACGAATCCGGAGGCCGTTGAGAAAATATATCGGTTAAAACAAAGCGAAAACAAGAAAAGCATGTTGATTTTGCTGGACAATATCGACAAAGTCTCTTTGTATGCGGATGATATTCCTGCGGTTGCCTGGGAATTGTTCGAGTTGTCGGATAAGCCGTTGACTTTGATTTTGCCTAAAGCGAAAAGAATAGCCGATAACCTGATTCCTGAAGAAGGGACTTTGGGGGTTCGTGTCGTGAAACACGATTTTTGCGAGGCGGTAATCCGGAAATTGGGACGTCCTTTGGTATCGACTTCCGCAAATATATCGGGA
>DVIX01000050.1 GCA_018710935.1 Candidatus Avirikenella pullistercoris
AAACAAGTACAAAAAACAAGTACAAAAAACAAGTACAAAAAACAAGTACAAAAAATAGAAATCAAAATAAAAAACAGGGAAATAAAGGAACTAAATTTTCAATAATATTACATTTGCATATGCAAAACAGGGAAATGTGCAATTTCCCTTCAAATACACAAAACGACAAACCTCTGTAAAACAAACAGATACCCTTACAATCCCTTCCTTTTAGGTATCCGTTTCCCGATTTTTCCCTATTTTTAGGTATTTCCAAAAACCATATTCCCCACTACTTTTGTAAAAAACAAAAAGGAATTATGGAAAAGAAATTTGGAATATTTTACGGAAGTACAACAGGAATCACAGAAACTGTTGCCAACCAAATCGGAGAAAAATTAGGAATTTCTGCAACAGACATACACAACGTATCCGGAAGCAGTGCTTCGGACGTACAAAATTACGATTGCCTTCTTTTCGGTTCTTCCACATGGGGAGACGGTGAACTGCAAGACGATTGGTACGATTTTATCAAAGACCTCGAAAAAGAAAACCTCAACGGTAAAAAGGTCGGTATTTTCGGTTGCGGCGATTCCGCTTCATATCCCGATACATTCTGCGATGCCGTAGGCCTTATTTATCAGGCGCTTCAACCGACAGGCTGCACATTCATCGGAACATACGAACCCGACGGTTATGCCGTCGAAGGCTCCCAGATACTGAAAGACGGGAAATTCGTAGGACTGGCCATCGACGACATGAATGAGGACAACCTCACCGAAAGCCGAATCGACCGATGGATAGAACGTATTAAACAAGAAACAGCTTAAACGAAAAACAGCATGAGCGACCGCGACTACATACGAATAGGTGAAATGAAAATGTTTATGCACCATATCTACGAATTCAAAAAAGGAATACGGGGATTGATTCTCTGTACAATGTGTAAGGCGTGTGCAGAAACGGTCATCAAACGGCTGCAAAAGCAAAACATAGAATATCTGGTACAAGAAGTCGTAGAAGACAAAGTGAATCTTTATTTCGGAAAAAGGGCGTGTTTAGATACCGTACGTACCTTTATAGACAAACCGTTAAATCGACTGACCCCGGAAGAAGATTTCATATTGGGGGCCATGTTAGGATACGACATAACCATGCAATGCGAACGATTTTGTAACAAGAAAAAAATAACAACAGCAGTATAATTTTATCATTTCCCTTATGTCATCTTAACCGGAAAGGCTGCACCGGGGAGTTCTTCGCAGCCTTTCTTCTTTCCGAAAGCCATGCATATACAATATAACAATTATTAATTAAATCAAGCACTTTCGTTTTTTATTAAGGTTCAAGAGGTTTTAATTTTGGTAGGATAGGCGGGATTTTCCGCCTATCCGTTTTTCAGCGATACCGATAATTAGGTATTTTCAACCGAGAATACCCATTTGTCAGTATTGCCTTTCATGGACGTTTGTAACATCTTTGCCTATTCTTAAAGAAGGGCAAAAATTCGATAATCACAAGAAAAAAGATATCTTTGCTTAAAAAGAATAACTTATATGTATAAATTAGGAAAATACAACGGAAAAGACAAGATGTGCGACCTTATCTGCGAGCACTACCCGATGTTGTTAGTTTTAAGCCGTTTCGGAATTGCCCTCGGATTCGGCGATAAAAATATAGAGGAAGTTTGCAACGAAAACGGAGTGGATGTCAAAACTTTCCTGATCATCACCAACCTGTTGTTGGATGACCCGATCGAAATGCAGGAAATACACTCGTCGGTTTCTATCGACTCGTTGATTACTTACCTGCAAAATTCCCACACCTATTTTCTGGATTTCCGGCTTCCGGCCATACGCCGCAATCTGATAGATGCTATCGACTGCGGAAAAAGCGATGTCTCATTCGCAATCATGCGCTTCTTCGACGAATATGTAGCCGAAGTACGCAAGCACATGATGTATGAAGAAGAAACCGTATTTCCATACGTCCGCTCGCTGCTACAAGGAACACCTTCCGACAAATACAATATCGGCATCTTCCGCAAACAACACGATCAGGTGGAGGCTAAACTCTCCGAACTGAAAAGTATCATTATCAAATACTACCCGGCCAACAGCAGCAACGAGCTGAACAGCGCACTTTTCGATATATTCTCCTGCGAGAAAGACCTGGCCTCCCACAATTATATCGAGGACAACCTGTTTGTTCCCGCTATTGCGGAGCTGGAACACAAAAACGGAATTAAAAAATGAGCACTTTGTTAAAAATAGCAGTCGCCGAACCTTCGGTCATTATCCGAAGCGGAGTGCTGGCTGTATTGAAAAGGCTGACGGCCTTAAATATACAAGTTCTTGAAATTGCTGAAATATCGCAATTAAACAATTCTATCAACAAACAAAAACCCGATATTCTGATTATTAACCCTGCGTTGCTGGGTATGTTCTCCTTGCAGCAACTGAAAAACGAAGCAAACTGCAAAGAGCTGAAATGTATCGCTTTGCAATTCGCCATGGCCGACACCTCTACCCTGAAAGCATATGACGATATTATCTCTATCTACGATACGGCAGAACAAATCAAAGAAAAAATTCTCCGGCTGAACAGTTTTCCCGATAAACAGGAAGAAAAACACGAAACCTTAAGCAGCAGGGAAAAAGAAATTATCAGTTACGTCGTCAAAGGATATACTAACAAACAAATCGCCGAACAACTGTACCTCTCTACCCACACGGTAATTACCCACAGAAGAAATATCGCCAATAAACTTCAGATCCATAGCCCTGCCGGACTGACCATATACGCTATCGTCAATAAATTAGTCGAACTGGACGACATAAAAAAATAGCAGCCGAAAAATTACGACTGCTATTTTCACATGGATTATAATTTTAATATTTATATAAAACCCGTTAACGGCAATTCAAATATACGAAAAAATATTTTATTTTCTACTTTTTCTTCAATTTATTTTACCTTTTTTTCAAAAAAAAGAAATTTTTCCCTTTTTCACGGTCTACGAGGCGGTAAAACAAACCTGTTCTCTGCCGAAATTACTCTACCTCTTCGTCCTTCTTCAACACGTTATAAGGTTTGATAATACCCCGTTTGGAATTTCTTACGAAATCGAGAATCAAATCCCTTTCGCGTGATTGAGGAATCGTTTGTTCAACGGCATCGCACGCATTCGAATAGTTCATACCGCTCTGGAACAATATTCTGAATATTTCCTGTATCTGGGAAATTTGGTCCGGAGTAAAATTCCTTCTTCTCAAACCGATATAATTGGCTCCTACGAACGAAACAGGCAAGTGTCCTGCTTTCACGTAAGGAGGAATATCCTTACCCACCAATGAACCGCCTCCCGTCATAGCGTGTTCGCCGATACGGACGAACTGGTGAACAGCCGTATGGCCTCCCAGAATAGCCCAGTCGCCTATTTCGACTTCCCCGGCAATAGATACGTTATTGACCAGAATCACATGGTCGCCCAACACGCAGTCATGCGCCACATGAGCATACGCCATAATCAAGCAATTTTTGCCGATTACCGTTTTGTTTTTGGCAGCAGTGCCGCGATTTACGGTCGCACACTCCCGGATAGTCGTTCCATCGCCTATTTCGGCAGTAGTATATTCTCCTTTGAATTTCAGGTCCTGAGGCACTCCGGCAATAACGGCTCCCGAATGAATGGTACAATTACTACCGATACGCGCTCCGCTTAAAATCACGGCATGAGGCGCAATATACGTATTATCCCCTATAACCACATCGTCTGCGATATATGCGAAAGGCTCTACGACAACATCTTTTCCCAATTTCGCCCCGGGATGTACGTAAGCAAGTTTATCTGTCATTATTTTCTATTTTTAGCGATTTGAGCCATCAGCGATGCCTCTGTAATCAATTTATCTCCTACATAAGCCGACGCATTCATCACCACGATTCCCCTGCGTATCGGTTCAGCCAACTCCAAAACAAACATCAGCGTATCACCCGGAACCACTTTCTGTTTGAAACGTACCCCGTCGATTTTCAAAAAATAAGTAGAATAATTTTCAGGGTCGGGAACCGTACTCAATGCAAGGATTCCTCCGCACTGCGCCATAGCTTCCACCTGCAATACACCCGGCATTACCGGTTCATCGGGGAAATGCCCCACGAAGAACGGCTCATTCATCGTAACATTCTTAATACCCACCACACAAGTATCGGTAAGATGAATAATCTTGTCGATCAAAAGGAATGGCGGACGATGAGGCAGCATCTTCTTAATCTTATTGATATCGAAAAGCGGTTCCTCATTCGGATTGTATTTGAACTTAGGTTTGGAAGCGTCTTTGTGTATCTGTTTACGGACTATCTTGGCAAATTCCGTATTGGCCAGATGTCCCGGACGGGTAGCGAAAATCTTACCCTTTATACGGGTACCTATCAATGCGAAATCCCCTACCATATCCAATAATTTATGGCGGGCTATCTCATTCTCGAAACGAAGTTCCAGATTATTCAGGTAACCGCTTTCTTCTACGGAAAGGTCTTTTTTATTGAAAATAGCGGACAATTTTTCAACCTCCGCCTGCGGCAAAGTATGTTCCACGATAACGATCGCATTGTCGAGGTCTCCGCCTTTTATCAGGTTATGGTCGATCAGAGGCTGCAATTCATGCAAGAATACGAAAGTACGGCACGGCGCAATCTCCGAATTGATGTCTTTCACATCGTTCAATACGGCGTATTGTTTTCCTACGACACGGGAATTAAAATCGATATTCACGTCGATAGAAAAATGGTCGTCGGGATATGCAACGATTTCTACTCCTTTTTCCGGAATGGAAAACGACAGTTTTTCCGTTATTTCATAATATACACGTTCAGCCTGTTGTTCGACAGTCCCCGTTTGTTCGATAGCTTTCACATACCCGGCAGCGGAGCCGTCCATAATAGGCACTTCCGGCGCATCTACCGCAATCAAGGCATTATCTACGCCGCAGCCGAACAATGCCGCCATCAAATGTTCTATTGTAGATACCTTGGCATCCTTATCGGCGATAGTCGTCCCCCGTGAAGTATCGACTACATTATTCGCCAATGCAGGAATAACAGGTTTTCCTTCTAAATCGATTCTTTGAAATTTTATTCCGTGGTTTTCTTCCGCCGGATAAATAGTTAGATTCACATTTACTCCCGTATGCAACCCTTTCCCTGAAAAAGAGATCGGAGCGCTTACGGTTCTCTGTTTTTCGGACATAATACTATATTGATTACCAAAATTTACCGACAAAGATAATCAATTATTATAAAACGGCAATAGCTTTTAAATCATTCGGGTAAAGGGCATCACAACGCTCCTCCTTCCACAGCCGCCGCAACAGCATCCGCAGCCCGCTCCCCGTCGATAGCAGCCGATATGATTCCCCCGGCATATCCTGCCCCTTCTCCGCAAGGGAACAACCCTTTCACAACCGGATGCATCAAAGTAACGGAATCCCTCGGAATACGTACCGGAGAAGAAGTACGCGACTCCACTCCCAAAACCATCGCCTCGTTGGTCATAAAACCTTTCATTTTTTTCCCGAACTGCTCGAAACCGCCCTTCAACGCCTCATAAATAAACGGAGGCATCCACTCTTTCATCACCGACGAAACGCCTCCCGGATGATACGATGTAACACACAAGGAAGCGGAGCGTTTGCCTGCCACAAAATCGGCCAACCGTTGCGCCGGCACAATCTGCGCCCCTCCTCCGTTCTCATAAGCTTTTCGCTCGAACTGCTCCTGAAAACGCAATCCTGCCAATGCCCCGTACCGTTCCTGCAAAAAACCGAAATCGGAAAGCCGTACTTCCGTTACGATACCGGAATTGGCGAAACGCGAATTACGCCCCGAAGGCGACATGCCGTTCACCACACTCTGCCCTTCCGCCGTTGCAGACGGAACGATAAACCCGCCGGGACACATACAGAACGAATAAGCGCCCCTGCCTCCTACCTGCGCTACCAAAGAATAGGATGCAGCAGGAAGATATTCGCCCCGTTCCGGCATATGATACTGTATCGTATCTATCAACGTCTGCGGGTGTTCCACCCGTACTCCCATAGCAAACGATTTCGCTTCCAGCAAAACCCCTTTTCCGTCCAGCAATTCATAGATATCACGCGCGGAATGTCCTGTAGCCAATATCGTCGCCACGCCTTCGATGCGGTTCCCTTTCGCATCCGCAACCCCGCATATCCTATCTCCCCGCAATATCAAATCGGCTACTTTGCTCTCCAGACAAAATTCGCCCCCGCACGCCTGAATAGTCCTGCGAATAGCAGCGATAACCCTCGGCAACTTATCGGTACCGATATGAGGATGGGCGTCGTACAAAATAGATTCATCCGCCCCGTGATAATGCAATATCTCCAACGCTTTCCGGTAATCGCCCCGTTTCTTCGACCGGGTAAACAATTTGCCGTCCGAATAGGTTCCGGCACCTCCTTCGCCGAAACAATAATTGGAATCGGGATCGACCGGCATATTCCTGTTCAGGGCGGCAATATCCCGTTTCCTTGCCGACACATCCTTTCCCCGCTCCAATAACAGAGGTTTGTACCCCAGCTCTATCAGGCGCAATGCAGCGAACAATCCCGCAGGACCACTGCCGACTACGACCACAGGCGTCTTTCCCGACACATCGTTCCACTCGAAATGTACCTCCTCCTCCGGCCGTTCGTCATCCACATAAACCTCCACCCCCATATTTATCTTCACGCTCTTCCCCCGCGCATCGATAGAACGGCGTTTTACCCGTACAAATGCAATACGCTCTTTCCGTACTCCCAACGCTCTCGCCGCAGCAAGTACATACCGCTCTTTCTCCGACGCATCGCGAGGCGGCAATACCAATACGATTTCTTTCGGCATATTTAAAACTCTTTCCTGCAAAGGAAAAGAAAATCGATGAAAAAAGAAAGAGGGCATCCGAAACAATCCGCACCCCCTCGCGGACTATCCCGAATACCCCTTTCCGAATCAACTAAGAACTGAAAAAATCTATTTTTCTATCATCTCTACGCTGCGGCGGATAAAGTTCGTCAGGTTTTCTCCCTTCAACATGCCGTTGGAAAGCAAAGCCAAATCCACCAACTGTCTTACCAGTTTGTTCTTAGAGCCGGCCTCCTTCAATTTAGCATCCTTATCCCCCCTGTATTTAACCAATTTTTTGTTTAGCTCGGACTGTTTGTCCTTTTCTTCCTGAGTAAGCTCCTCTTCCTTCTTATCTTTAATCAAAGCATCGAAAGAGTCTTTCTGTTTAGCCAAAGAGTCGATTTTAGTATCGAGCGCTTTGACATCCGCCCCTACCTCTTTATCGGTTTCCTGCAACACTTCCATTACCAACGGATGATTTCCGTTGATAACTACATTGAAGCTGTCCGGCATTTGTCCGTAAAAACTGTAAGGTCCGCCGCTCACTGCCGACATGTCTTTCATACGACGCATAAACTCGTTCTGCGTAATCACTACCGGGACATCGTTTTCTCCCAGAGGTTCGAAAGAAACGGTGTAATGTACTTTATCGCCCGTCGGCAACTGGCTTTCAAAAACCGGACGCAACGTATCCTGCTGCGCTGTGGTCAGCGACATCGCCCTATGTTCTTCCTTGCGAATCAAATTGTCCACCACATCGGCATCGACACGCGCAAACCGTATCTTTTCATTCTTATTTTCGAACCATCCGATAAAATGGCTGTCTAACGGGCCATTCATCAACAACACATCGTACCCTTTCGCTTTCGCACTGTCGATAAAGCTAAATTGCGACTCTTTGTCGTTGGTATATAAATAGATAATATTGCCGTCTTTATCCGTTTGATTGCCTTTTACAAGGTTTTCATACTCTTCGAATGTGAAATACTTATCCTCGGTATTTTTCAGCAGGGTAAAGCTCTTAGCCCTTTCTGCAAATTTCTCATCGGTGATAATCCCGTATTGGATAAATATTTTCAGGTCGTCCCACTTCTTCTCGAAATCGGGTCTCGACGATTTGAATATCTCCGACAAGCGGTCCGCCACTTTTTTAGTGATATGAGCCGAAATTTTCTTCACATCCGGATCCCCCTGCAAATAACTTCTCGACACATTCAACGGAATGTCTGGAGAGTCGATTACCCCATGCAACAACGTTAAAAATTCCGGAACGATACCCTCTACGGAATCCGAAACGAACACCTGATTGCTGTAAAGCTGGATCTTGTTTTTCTGTATCTCGAAATTATTTCTGATTTTCGGGAAATAGAGCACCCCCGTCAAATGGAACGGATAGTCCACATTCAGATGAATATGGAACAACGGATCCTCTGCCATCGGATAAAGTTCATGGTAGAACTTTTCATAATCCTCTTCTTTCAGTTCCGACGGTTTACGCACCCATAACGGATTGGTATCGTTAATGATATTCGGTTCGTCCGTATCTACGTATTTTCCGTCTTTCCACTCCTGTTTTTTACCGAAAGCGATAGGTATCGGCAAAAAGCGGCAATATTTACGCAACAACTCGCCTACACGGTTTTTATTAGCGAACTCCTGGCTGTCTTCTGCAAGATGAAGCACGATTTCAGTCCCTCTGTCCGCCTTTTCTGCCGGTTCCATCGTATATTCGGGAGAACCGTCGCAACTCCATTTCACAGCCTGGCTGCCTTCCTTATACGATTTGGTAATGACATCGACACGCGATGCGACCATAAAAGAGGAGTAGAAACCCAACCCGAAATGGCCGATAATATTCGTTTCATTTTTATACTTCTGCAAAAACTCTTCGGCTCCGGAAAAAGCGATCTGATTGATATATTTATCCACCTCTTCGCTCGTCATTCCGATACCCCGGTCGGAAATAGTAAGTGTTTTCGCTTCTTCATCCACCGATACGTGCACCGTCAAATCGCCCAATTCTCCGTTGAACTCGCCCAAAGAAGAGAGTGCTTTCAGCTTTTGTGTCGCATCGATAGCATTCGACATCAATTCACGAATAAAAATGTCATGTTCCGAATACAAAAATTTTTTGATAATAGGGAAGATGTTTTCCGTCGTTACCCCGATTTTTCCTGTTTGCATAATCTTTATATCTTATTTTTAACTTTTCGATTAATCAATCTCGTTTTACATTTTTTTCTATTCTCAAAGAATATGCCACACAGAAACTTCTGCCATTTTGTCAGACAGACCGCAATATTCCGGTTATTTTTTCCCGTTATTTCCCCGATTTTTCCGGTTTCACAAAATTTTTCGGACAGGAATCCCGTTTCCGGATTTCAAAAAATATCCGTCCCGGATTTCGGAAAAGATTTTTCATAAAGAATTACAAAAGACAATCGGCATAGCCTATTCTCCCTCTTCCCATAAAAACGGATACCGGGAACTCCCATGCCGAAGACACCTTATCGGAACGCCTCCGCCTGCCATTCGCCTTACTTTTTCTCTTTCCAAAAGGAATGAATAATATGAATATGCCTCAAATGACGGGTACGGCGTAAAGAGATAATCAACGGGACAGCCAGAACAATGACGCACAACAACCCGCCACATACAATATAAAACTGAAATGTGCCGGTCTCCATTATAAAATTTAAAAACGCCAACATGACAAACTCCCTATAACGTTCATTAACAAACTTATTACAAATATAGTGAAAGGTGAAGCAATCGAAAAAAAATTATTTTTTAAAGATTGCTGAACCGCATCCTATATTCTTTAAATATAGTGAAAGCCGAGAGACAAATTTGAGTTTACTCAAAAATTTGTCCGAGGCGCATCCTATATTATTCAAATATAGTGAAAGGTGAAGCAATCGAAAAAAAAATTATTTTTTAAAGATTGCTGAACCGCATCCTATATTCTTCAAATATAGCGAAAGGCGAGAGCAATCGAAAAAAATTATTTCTTAAAGATTGCCGAACCGTACCTCCTATTCCCCAAATATATCTAAAATAGTGAGCCCCACCATAAAACACACTCTGAAAATTGCCGAATCACTTTTTAAATATACATAATTATACGGACAAAATAACACTTTTCACACAATTCATATCACATTAAGCCATCGTCCGTTTTTTTCGTTTTTTCATCCTCCAACATCGCCAACGGATGACAATGTTCCACTGCGAAATGTTTATGCCGGGTATCGAGATGCGTATATATCTCGGTCGTCATAATGCTTTCATGTCCCAACATCTCCTGTACCATCCGGATATCCGCCCCGCCTTTCAACAGGTGGGTAGCGAACGTGTGCCGGAAGGTATGCGGACTCACTTTTTTATTAATCCCCGCAGCAAGGGCGACATCCCGGATAATATTGAATATCATCACCCTCGACAGATGCTGTCCCCGGCTGTTCAGAAAAAGATAACCGGAATGCCGGCTTTCTATCTTCTGCAACTTGCGTTTCTCCAGATAAAGGTTCACCTGTTTGATCGCCTCATCGCTGACAGGTACTAGCCGTTGCTTGTTTCCTTTTCCCAAAACCCGGATAAATCCATCCTCGAAAAAAAGATCGGACAATTTCAGAGTTACTACCTCGCTCACCCGCAAACCGCAACTATACATCACTTCCAATATCGCCCGGTTCCGATGCCCGAACAACATACTCAGGTCGATCGCCTGCATCATTCGTTCCACCTCCTCCAACGAAAGAACATCCGGTATTTTCCGCTTAATTTTAGGGCTCTCTACCAATTCCGTAGGCAACTCATCGATCTTATCGTACAAAAAAAGGTAAGTGAAAAAACTCTTTACCCCGCTCACCACCCGCGCCTGCGAAGCCTGCATCGCCCCCTGCCCGTGCAGAGCATCGATAAACCGTTCCACATGTTCGTATCTGACAGCCTTTATATCCGGCTCTTCCGGCAAAGAGGCCAAAAAAGCCCGGAATTTACCGATATCCCGCAAATAAGCCTCGATGCTATTGGCAGAAAGTTTTTTCTCCAATAACAAATAGCCTTTATATTCCAACAATTCTTCGTCCCAAGACATCCCTCAATAATCGATTTACAATTTTATCTCTGAACTTTTCAGTCTCTTCATCCGCGACAAATTGCGAAACACTCCCTACAATCGTTAAAAGCAGGCTTTCCTGTTCATATTCGCCCCGCTATACTTTAATAAATATACAAAATAAATTCGTATATTTAACCCGTTAAAGGTATAAAATTTGACTTTGCTTTAAAAGCTTTTTACCCGAAACGAAAAATTTACAGGCACCCCGGAAAACCGTATCCGAAACCCGCAAATCCGTTTTATAAATTACAGCCATGAAATATTATGAATTAAAGCTGACTTACCCCGGTATAGCCGAAGAAGAGCGTACAGGCATCACCATCGCCGATTTAAGCGATATGGGGTTCGAAAGTTTCCAACAGGACGGAAATACTTTAAACAGCTATATCGACGAAAAGAATTACAAAGAATATGCTGCGGAGATAAAAGAATACATAGACCATTTGGCAGAAACCGTTATCGACTACGAACTCAAAGAGCTGGAAGATGTGGATTGGAATGCCGTATGGGAATCCAATTTCGAGCCGATAACCGTCGGAGACCTATGTTGCGTCAGAGCTCCGTTCCACCCCGCAACGAAATGCCGGTACGAAATTGTCATTATGCCTAAAATGTCTTTCGGGACAGGACATCACGCCACTACTTACCTGATGATTGAGAAAATACTGGAAATGAATCTGGAAGGGAAAAACGGATTGGATATGGGATGCGGGACAGGCGTGCTCGCCATACTCGCCCTGAAAAAAGGGGCAGAACATACCGACGCAATAGATATCGACGAATGGGCGTACCAAAACGCCATAGAAAATGCGGATAGCAACAACGTAACCGGGCAAATATCCGTATTTTGCGGAGATGCCGGACTTTTGCAAGGGAAACGATACGATTTCATTTTCGCCAATATCAATCGGAATATTCTTCTCGCCGATATGCAGGCATACGCCGACAGCCTGACACCGGGAGGAGAGATTTTGTTCAGCGGATTTTTAGAAATAGACACCGAATCCATCCGAAAAAGAGCCTCCGAATGCGGATTACACCCTGTTGAAGAACGGAAACGCGACGGCTGGGTATTAGTCAGGGCTGTAAAGTCTTAAATCCGAAGAAACAGCCCGTTTCTCGACAAATACAAACAAACAGAAACCGACCGGCAAAAAAGGAACCGGAAAACCGGAACTCCTCGTTCCGAAAAAATTTAAAATCGAATTCAACGTTATAAAATAAAATACTCGGCATCGCCGGCAGGAATCAAACAGCAACAAACCATGGCCACTTTCTTACCCGCAAAAATAACAGGAATACTTTTACTGTTTTTATCCGTTTCGACCTTATCCGCCAAAGGAACAACGGAAGGGAAAGACGATGCAGGCAACGTCGTTTCTGTAACGGCTGCATTCCAGCACCAGACAATCGACCGATACATCAACGATGCTATCGAAGCGAAAGCCTTTCCGGGCGCACAACTGATTATCGGGGACAGCAGCGGTATCGTGTATGCTAAAAATTACGGATACCTCGATTACGAACACAAAGATACGGTAACGGACAATAACCTGTACGACCTCGCTTCCTGCACAAAAGTAATGGCAACGACGCTTGCCATTATGAAATTAGTGGGCGACCAACAAATATTCCTGTCGGATAAACTGGGCGACCTCGTTCCCCGTTTCAGAAACACCGCAGTCGCCAATCTTACCCTCTCCCAACTTCTGACCCATACCTCGGGAATGAAAGCCGGCATATCGCTCTCTGCCGAATTGGTAGAACCGGCCAACGAAGGGACCTTGTTCAGCTACCGGAAAGACGAGCTGCATCCTTATCGGGTAGACTCCCGGCTCTATATCAATAAAGATATCAAATACAACGCCTCTTTCATCACAACGAAACGGGAAGAGAATACCCGCCCCATTACCGACAAGCTGTTTATCCGAACCGATTTCGACCCGATACTCGATTCGATGATTATCGCTTCCTACACTCCCTCGCGGAGAGGAACTTACCGGTACAGCGACCTGAACTTTTATTTCATCCAACAGATCATAGAAGAACGCACCGGGGAAACGCTGGATAACTATGTCAAGAAAATATACCACGCCTTAAACCTGTTCGATATAGGTTATAACCCGCTGGATTGGAAACCCAAAGAGTACATCGCTCCCACCGAATGCGACTACCTTATGCGCCGCGATACGATCCGAGGCTATGTGCACGATGAACTCGCCGCCGTTCTGGGAGGAGTATCGGGCAATGCAGGGCTTTTCGCCAACGCCAAGTCTATGGCGGTAATATGCCAAATGCTGCTGAAAAAAGGCGAATATAAAGGATGTGAGATAATAAAACCGGAAATTGTGGAAAAATTTACCGCTTCTCAAATACCGGGCGGTAGAATATACAGAGGGTTAGGATTCGACAAACAAAATCCGGCCAGCACGCCGTACAGTAAAGAAAGTTATGGACACAGCGGCTTTACCGGCACCTACTTCTGGATCGACCCCGCCAACAACATGTATGTTATCCTGTTGACTAACCGGGTATATCCTACCCGCGTAAACAACTTGTTAAACAGCGATTTCCGGTCTAAACTATGGACACAAATCAAAGAAGAACTGACTTCGAAAACTTCCGCAGACACAAACTGAACCGGAAACTTCGATTTTCAATTCCTTTAAACAAGCAACAAACCTCTTTATTCCCCCTCTTCCGGGCAGGGCAATAATCCCTTTGCATAATCTCCCGAAATGCCGGTAAACATGCTTCTCAACGGACAATCGGAAACAGAGCAATAACAAACCAATACCCAACTCGTTATGTATCGTTTTACAACATAAAACCGACAAAAGTTATTCCGAGGCCGATAATACAAGGAATAGCAAAAAAACCGGGAAAATATGTAAAATACACAACGAAACGATGGTGACAGTAGAGACTAATGCTTAAATCGACAGTAACCCTTTTACTGTCGGGTAAAACACATTCGAAAAATTAAAGCAGCACCCGACATACTACACGATGAATTACAACAAATTGACATATTTATCATATAACAATTTGTTTGCAACACATTATTTATTTTATCATGGAATTAATGATTTCTTCCGACCATTTTACAGCTTCTTCCGTTCCTTTATTCAACAACTTGCCCGTATCCCACTTTAGATTGCTATAATGTAATTTTAATTGTTTGACACTATTCGTAATAGAGCTACTGCCCGATGTGGCAAAAGGAATAACAATTTTTCCAGTCCAATCATAAGCCTCTAAAAACGTATTGATAATACGCGGACACATATCCCACCAAATAGGATAACCCAAAAAAATCACTTCGTAATTTTCTATTTTTGCTTTTTTGTCAGCCAACGAAGGACGTGCAGCACTGTCGTTCATTTCTATACTGCTTCGGCTTCGGGCATTCCGCCAATCAAGATCGGATGAAGTATAAATCTTTTGCGGTAAAATACGATACAGATCAGCCTCAACGGTTTCTGCTATTGCTTTGGCTATTCTTTCAGTATTTCCCGTGCATGAGAAATACGCAACCAATACCTTCTTCTCTTGTGCCTGAGTTGCCATAAATGATAACGCACACATAATTACTAAAAATATTTTTTTCATTTTCAATCTGTTATGGATAATTTAACGTAGTTGTTCGGTGCATATCCGAAGCGTCTTTTAAATGCCTGCGAGAAATGCGACCTATTTTTAAATCCCACAATATACCCGACATCTGTTGCGGAAACACCTTTTTCGACAAGCAATCTTTTTGCCATATCCAAGCGATGTTCCATAATCCAACGCTGCGGCGACAACTTACTGATTTTTGCAAAATCACGTTTGAAAGTAGCAAGGCTTCGCCCCGTATAAGATGCAAATTCCGCAAGACTCATCTCTTCGGTAAAGTTATTTTCCATAAAGTCAAGCAAATCTATTTTCCATACCTCGTTAAAATCGAACAAAGTAGGATAGAAACGGACATCAACAGCAAGCAAACACATAATAGCTTCCTGCACTTTCAGCTGCAGCCAACCATCCGCAGGTGTCTCCCCGCTATCCGTGTAAGGCAGGAACGAACTAAACAGGCTTTTCAGTGCGACGGTCTGAGGCAGGATATTTACGGTCTGTCGTATAGGACTTATATCGTGCAACTTCTTACATGTGCCGACAATACGGTTATAGTATTCTTTCAACTCTTTGCGCGGCAAAGTAAAGTTTATGCCCCGATAGGGGTTTCCTTCAAGCGGCACTTTAGTTACATTGACAGAGCAGTCCCGGCGAACAAAAACATAATTGTCTGCCGGAATCTCCTCCGTTTTATCCTTATCCTCTATGACCAATTTCCCGGAGCGAACAAAAATAATGGAATGGGCTGGCATCCGATGTTCCAAATGCATATCATGAGGTATGCAACAACTTAACAGGATATCGCTATAATTGATTAAACTTTCCATATGGTCATTCATAATTACAAATATAATATCCCTTTTATTTTTCATCTCTCATTTTAAAGAATATTTCGGGCATGACAGCAGGATTCATCGACGTCATATCCACCAGATCCAGAGACTTTACCATGTGCAGCGTACCTTGTTTGTAAACCTTGAAATGCTCTGTCGCTATATGATGATGCTTGTAGGCATCCCGGTTGGCGTATATTTCCGAAATACGCACCATCATTTCAGTCTCCTTGTTATCACCCATGACAGAATCATT
Organism: Candidatus Avirikenella pullistercoris; assembly: GCA_018710935.1. Classification (GTDB taxonomy): domain Bacteria; phylum Bacteroidota; class Bacteroidia; order Bacteroidales; family Rikenellaceae; genus Avirikenella; species Avirikenella pullistercoris. Next base: position 15,722 of record DVIX01000050.1, read on the forward strand.
GTTTTCCGTTTTGACAATCTTTTTACCTATCGGCTTCAGGGAAAAAAGCCGGGCGGCATTTCCCCACAAGAACATCTCCTTATAGGGCGACAGTTCTTTGTCTTCAGACAAGGCTTTTTCCAACAGCCGTAAGTTCCTCTCCAGCACTTCCGCCGGTTGGTACGGATAGTCCGAGCCGTAAAGAATATGGTCAGGCGATGTGACAGTCAACATACTCCGTATGGTTGCCGGTGAAGCTGCCCCAGCCAGATCGTAATACAATCGTGAAAGGTTGCCTTCGAAGTCGATGTCATCCATCAGTCCTTTGGCTCGCATGGCAGGAATTATGGCCTTCAAGCGCGGTATGGCAAGCGGCAGGAAGGAACCGCAATGCGGAACAACGACCCTGAGATTGGAATAACGCACCAAAATATTGCGGGCCAACATATTCATAATGGCTCTGGTCGTTTCTGCCGGATATTCGTATGCTGCAAGCGGAATGGCGGCCATCAGTTTTCCGTTCACTGGCACAGGTTTGTGCGGGTGGAGGATAATGACTGCATTCCTCTTGTCCAGCACTTCCATTAACGGGTCGAGTACCTCGTCACCGAGATATTGGCCTCGGCTGTTTGTCGCCAGTTTTATCCCGTCCGCGCCAAGCGTGTCGAGTGCATAGACAGCCTCTGCAATAGCGGCATCTACGTCCGGCAAAGGCAATGAGGCACAGAACCTGAATCTTTCAGGATAGGCTGTTTTCAATCCGGCACAAAATTCGTTGTAACGCCGTATGGTTTCCCGGCACTCTTTGCTGTCACCGAAATAAGGCTGCGGGGCGGGCATGGTCAATATGGAACACCCTATGCCTGCGCTATCCATGAATGCCAGATGAGAATCGACGTTCCACTCCGGCAAAGGGAAACCCTCGTCCAATGCCGCATTGTGCTTTTCCAGTGTTTCCATATAGAAAGGCGGGATATTGTGGCAATGCACGTCCGCCACGTTCTGTGCATTGCCGGTCAGATAGCTTATCATAAGAAAAATGATAAAAAACAATCGTTTCATGGCCATCATGATAGGTTCTCTCTGTATTTCCTGCCTGCATCCGTACAATGTCCGATGATACTTCCGGTCCGTAAGTACCGGTAGGCGGGAAATTCGAACAGTACCGGTTTGAGGCGGTCGTAATCTAATTTGCCGTCTGTGCCGAGCACGCTGTCATCGGCATACGTGTGGGAAACGCTGCAAATGAAATTCTCGAAGCCATTGCACTCGTACACGTCTTCCACCTTGCATTCCATGCTTAAAGGCGACTCTCCGACCATCGGTGTTCCGCCATCTCCCGTCACGGAATCGAACACGACGCTTTTATCCGTCTTGCCGCCCGATACGATACCACAGTAATCCGCTTTCGGCAGAAAATCTTCAGTTACGATGTTTACAGACAAGTATCCGTTCTCCTTGATGCCTTTATTGATATAATGCGCGGAATGCAGGCTGACAAGCAGCCTGTCGTGGGCAACGATGCCCACATGTGCTACCAGTGTCCACGATGCCTTCCCATTTACCGTGGCGCCGACCACAACGGTCGGCGTAGGATATAAGGCCAATGTATTTCCGATGTTCTTTTTCATCACTTCTCCTCCTGCAATTTATCATATTCCTTGTCGCTTACCGCTTCCAGCCATTCGTTGCTCGTCCCTTCTCCGGGCACTTCGACAGCCAGATGTGCAAACCAGCTGTCGGCTGTCGCTCCGTGCCAATGTTTCACCCCTGCCGGAATATTGACCACATCACCGGGACGGAGCATACGGGCCGGCTTCCCCCATTCCTGATACCAGCCGGTACCGGCCACACAGACCAGTATCTGACCGCCGCCTTTCGAGGCATGGTGTATGTGCCAGTTGTTGCGGCATCGCGGCTCGAAAGTCACGTTGTGGATACCGACCTGTTCTGAGGATAGCGGTGCCAGATAGCTCTGTCCTATAAAATATTGGGCGAAAGCGTCGTTCGGCTTACCTATGGGAAATACCATTTCCCGTTCAAATTCAGTCTTGCCGTCCGTGGCGGCAGTCTCTTCCGTCCACACATCCTTTGCCAGACGGAATGCCGCCCATGCCTTCGGCCATCCGGCATAGAAACCGACCTGCGTCAGTATTTCCGCTATCTCGGTACGGGTGATGCCGTTCTTCTTGGCGGTTTGCAAGTGGTACGTCAACGAAGAGTCCGTTATCCCTGAACTGACAAGTGCCGTAATCGTTACCATACTGCGATCGCGCAAACCGAGCTTATCAGTCCGGCTCCATACTTCTCCAAAGAGGACATCATCATTCAATTCTGCGAACTTGGGGGCGAAGTCGCCTAACTGGTCGCGACCTGCCGTCTGCTTGATTTTTGTCTGTGCATTTACCATAGGAGCTGATATTAGCAATGTTAATAATATACAAACAATCGTTTTCATATCTTTTCGGGTTTTAAGTAACGGTTTTATAATCTGTCATTCTTTGGAAGCCGACATATTGCTCCTCCATAATGAAGTGGCCACGATTACCGTTTCGTAATCTTCCATCCGGACTTCCACCGGATCTATCGCAGGATAGAGAGAAGCGTCATCGTTTTTTTGTATGGCCGTAAAACACTATCAGCGTTTTGTCCACCTGCGGCGAGTCCGGATTGTCGAAGTTTTCATTTCAACACATAGGGTGCTCCCATGAACCTTTTGTATTCACATCTATCTCTCTTGAGGTCAAATCCAGCAGAGAAATCTCATCATCCGCCAAATTCAGCATGACAGCTTTTACTGCATCTTCCACATGGTGCATTTTAGTCACTCCGATAATAGGTAAAGTATGTTTGGCGATTGCCCACGCGATGGCGATTTGCGACACGGACGCCTCATACCGCAAGGCTATTTCACGTAGAACGGAAAGCAGTTTCTCTATTCGTAAAAGCTGGCTGTTATAGGTCTCGCCGCGAGAAGTGTTTTGCGGCATAAGGTGCTGCGCGTCATATTTTCCGGAAAGCGCCCCCTGTTCCAATACCATGTAGGCGAAGAATGTCATGCCGTTCCGGTTGCAATAATCGATAATACCCGCATCTTCCGAAGAACGGTAAATGAGGCTGTAATGGTTCTGCACCGCTGAAATATGGAATCCTTCAGCAGAAAGGATTTCTTCCGCGCGTTTCAGTTCCGCAAGATTGTGATTCGATACTCCGACATGCTTTACTTTTCCTTTTTTTAGCAAAGGAATGAGGCCGGGAGTCCAATGTTCCACATCGGCCGGATTATGAATCCAATAAAAGTCCACATAATCCGTCTCAAACCGTTTCAGACTGGCATCCAGCATTTCTTCCACTGCGTTGGGAGAGTCCGATGCAATTTGAGGGGTGAATTTAGTGGATATGACCACCTGTTCGCGCGGACATTGTTTCATGAAACCTGCGAGTATGTCTTCCGAGGCCCCCATACCATATACAGTTGCCGTGTCCCAAAGGTTAAGTCCGTTTTTCATGGCCGTATCGAATACCGGCTTCAAATCTTTTGCGGAAAGGTTATTTCCGAATATTTGGTCACCTCCGGCAGCTCCTATACCCCATGACCATGTGCCTAAAGCAATTGGTGATAATTTTTTCATGTTCCACATAATTTTATCATTTTATTTTTACAAAAATATGGCCTTTCTATCAAGCACATGTTACTTTACAGCTCATTATGTGTTATCATATAGCTCAAATTATCAAAAATATCGCTTTACACAAAGTGAATATAACAAAAAGAGAAACCATTTTTTTGCAGAAAGAAAGTATCTCAAAATTTTATATTTTCAAGAAAACACACTACCTTCGTGATCAAGAAGTTATTTGACATCATAATGCCATAAATCGTTGTAATTCGCATAGTTGCCAAATTGTTACTTTTGTTTTTCAGACACTTCATTAAACTCATATCCATTAATCAATGGAAATCTAAAGCCAATAAAAACGCAAAAAGATGTTGCCTCAAACTTCCGGAATTTACACAACTCCTGCTTACCCGTCGTCATCTCTAAAAACATTTTTTTATATCGTGCTTCTGTTCTCCGGCCTGTCTTTACAGGCATTCGCCCAGTTGCCTCCGGATAACGGAATTTATCCTTATACCTGCAAAGCAGTCGATATAAACAATTTTTACGAATGTAGCATGGACGACCCTATTCTTACAGACAACCTATCCGACTCGATATGCATTATGCAAATGACTTTATGCGGATCCGAAACCCATATCGCTTTCTTAATTCTCAATATCATCAACGACTCCGACAAAAATTTGGTATCGCTTTGTAATCAGGCGAGCAGTCAACCCACGGGATATGTAGAAGATATCCCGATAAAACTGACCCTTTCCAACGGAGAAATCTTGACCTGTCATAAAAATACTTTTGTAGATACCCGAAACGATAATATAAAACATACCAATAACCTTTCGTCCAGCCATACGAATCTGTATTTTAACAACATGAGCAGCAACTTCGAAACGTTGGACAATATGAAGAACCGAGAAAGGGAATATTACATCGCCCAGCAACTGAGAACCTATAATATAAAATGTATCGAAATAGACGGCAATCGCTTTTATTTTAAAAATTTTCAAACGGCTGCCACTTTGGACGCCATGTTCGATACTCTAAATGAAAAAACGGGAAAAACATACGCAATGAACAGCCGCTCGGAAACCGAATACGATACGATACAAACCCCGACGGAACAAGCGGAATTCCCCGGAGGCGCTATGGCCATGATGCAATATTTAGCAGACAACGTTTCTTATCCGCCGGCAGCACAAGAAAACGGAATACAAGGACGTGTTCTCGTTAAATTCATTGTCGGTACAGACGGGACTATCACGGAACCGGAAATAACCAAATCCTTAGAAGCGTCTTTGGATAGAGAAGCAATCCGAGTAGTGCGAAACATGCCCAAATGGAAACCCGCAAAACTAAACGGGAAACCGGTAAGTAGCTCTTATACGATTCCTATCGTATTCAAATTACAGTAAACTCCTGTCTGCAAATCTATGGCAAGGCATCCCGAATTCGTGCACATATTATTTATACAATCAAAACACACGATTTTCAATAAATGAATCTCTTAAACATTCTTGAAAAGACGCCCGGCTGTTTCCCGAATCGTACCGAATTGCCGTCAATTTTATTATAAGTTGCCTACATCGCCATTTCATAATAGATCGCATGCACCACAAACATTTTCTTTATCATGGATAAAGGAAGTTCCGAAACATCGTAATCCTGATTTTTCGATACGCAAAGCACATGTGAATCACGCTTTTCCGCAGACTGCGGTCTATGCAACTCTTTTAGCAATCTTCGCCCGTCATTAAGCACAATCAGATAAATCTGCCCGAACTCGATATATTCCCGCCAACTTTCCACAGGGCGCAACAATACCGTAGCCCCTCCCGGACAATAAGGCGACATGCTGTTTCCCCTTACGAACATGGCCACATCCCCGTTCCGGGCATTGATGAACGGGAAATAACGCAAAATATAGGGATGTTCCCCTTCATCCGCCCCGATAGCATCCATCACGTAAACCGGAACCAACCGAAACTCTTTTTTCGGATTTTTCGGAACATTTTTCTGTTTTATCTTTTTCCGAAACATTTCTCCCTCTCCATTCTCCAACCACTCGGGATTAACAGATAACTCTCTGACAAGCTGCTCCTTATTCCGGTCAGTCAAACGGGTTTTACCTGTTTCTATCATGGAATAGGCGCTCTTCTTTATACCGCATACAGCTCCCATTTCTTCTTGGGTATAATTAAATTTTTTACGCAGCTGTTTCAACCTTTCAGGAATACTCATAATTTATACAATAATTGATTTATTGTAGAATGATACAATAATTGTACCTGCCCCTAGCAAATTTGTAATTGTTTTCAATTTATGTAAATATATACTATAAAAGTTTAAAAACAAAATGTACAATCCATTCCAATAATTGTACTTTTAGTCTTTTCCCTGAAAATAGAGACGGATTATTCCTTCTTTTAGCCCGAAAAACAAGCTTGTGTTTTTCTATTTTTAATTGTTTCTTTGTAAAGGAAAAGATGAACTATGATTACAAAACTGCATATTGAAAACTATATCTTAATCGACTTTCTGGATATCGATTTTCAAGAAGGGTTGAACATCATTACCGGAGAAACCGGGGCGGGCAAATCGATTCTACTCGGTGCTATCGGCCTTCTGCTCGGCAACCGGGCAGACAGCTCCGCAGCCAAAAGCGGCAGCAACTGCGTTATCGAAGCGGTTTTCTCCCTGAAAGGGTACGATCTGCAATCCCTTTTTGATGAATTGGAATTGGAATACGACGATGAAACCATTATCCGGCGCGTCATTTCTTCTTCCGGCAAAAGCCGCGCCTATATCAATGACCTGCCGGTACAACTATCCACGCTCAAAACGGTCGGGGAGAAACTCATCGACATTCATTCCCAGCATCAAACCTTACTACTGGGCGACAACCATTTTCAAATGGAAGTTATCGATTGTGTATCCGATACCGGTACTTTAACGGAACAATATGCTGAAATCTATGCGGAAACACAACGGTTAAAAAACCGTCTGGAAGAACTGCTTACCGAAGCATCGCAGGCAAAACGCGATGAAGATTACCTGCGTTACCAATACGAACAGCTGGATAAAGCCCGGCTGAAACCGGGAGAACAGGAAGAATTGGAACAACGACAACAGATACTCGCCCATGCGTCCGAAATAAAAGAGGTATTGTCGTCGGCTTCCTGCATATTGAATGAAAACGACAACTCCGTTCTCGTCTCCCTGAAATCGGTGCTCAATTCCCTTTCCCGGCTCGAAAACGTCTCTCCGAAAGCAGGAGAACTCGCTTCCCGGCTCGAAACCGCTTTTTATGAGCTCAAAGATATAGAGGCAGAACTCTCTTCGCTCAGCGAATCCATCGATACCGATCCGCAAACCCTCGAAGAGACGGAACAACGACTCGACCTATTTTATTCTCTGGAACAAAAACACCATGCGAACAGCCTGGAAGAATTAATCGCCATACGCGATGAAATAGAGGCAAAATTACAAGTTATCGACAATTCCGATACCCGGATAGAAAAGTGCAACGCCTTGTTGAAACAAAAGGAAGAACAGGCTTACGCCCTCGCCCGAGAATTGAGTTCCCGTCGCAGTAAGGCAATTCCCCGCATAGAATCCCATATCATCTCATTGCTGGCTGGATTGGGCATGGCCGATGCCCGGATAAAAATCATTCTTACCCAAGGAGATACGCTTCTTCCGAACGGTATCGACACTGTTGCGTTTACATTCAGCGCCAATAAAGGAGAGAAACTCGAAAAAATCGACAAAGTGGCTTCCGGAGGAGAAATGTCGCGGCTTATGCTTGCCCTCAAATCCCTTATCGCAGAACATAAGAGTCTTCCGACAATCATTTTCGATGAAATAGATACCGGCGTATCGGGAAACGTTGCCGACAAAATGGGAGAAATCATGGAAAGATTAGGACACAACCGGCAAATTATCAATATAACCCATCTGCCGCAAGTAGCCTCCAAAGGGAAACATCATTTCTGGGTATATAAAACAGCCGACAAAGATACGACCCGCACTGTTATCAAAAAACTTTCGGATGAAGAACGGATTTCTCAAATCGCAGCCATGCTCAGCGGAAGCAATGTAACAGAGGCAGCTTTGGCACAAGCGAAAGAATTACTCGGATATTCATAACGCCATATTGTAAAAAGGCCGGTTACTCCCCGAACCTTTTTGCAATCATAACTTATCAAAACATATCTCCCCGTCCGAAAGCCGCCGGTATTTCGCCGGTCGGTTCAATATTTTTTCAAAAAGCAAAACATATAGTATCACTAATTACCCGCTAAAAAACATATCCCAAACAGAAAACCGACTCAAAAATTTATCTTTTCCGAACGCTTCTCATCGACCATACAAACAAAAAGAGGGCGGCCGAATTTCCGGCCGCCCTCCTGTTTAAACTCTCTGGCT